>CBDUYA010000111.1:0-9179 GCA_965371335.1 uncultured bacterium
CATCATCGGAACCAGGACGAAATTGCTCGTCTCCCCCACGTCGTAGCGGATCGCGCCCTCCCGGTAGCGGTCAGTGTAATTGACCAGCCCGGCGAAATCGTCGCTCCCCTCCCGGGTCATCCACGATTCCTCGATCGGAATGCCGTCGTCGTAGCGCGGGCCGAACCACGCCATGCCGATGGAATAGGGCCCCATGAGCCACTTGTAGCCGGGGCAGACCAGCGCATCCGGCTGCAAGCGTCGCACATCGAACGGCATCGCCCCGGTCGCCTGCGAGCCGTCGACGACGAACGCCGCCCCGACCTCGCGGGCCCTGCGGCCGATGCGCTCCAGGTCGAAGACCGTGCCGTCGGTCCAGTGCACCTGCGACAGGGTGACGATCGCCGTGTCGCGATCGATCGCCTCAAGCAACGCTTCATTCCAGGCCGCCACCCCTTCCGGGCCTTCGACCGGCGGCTCGACGCAGTGCAGCCGAGCCCCGGTCTCGGCGCAGAGGCGGCGCCATACATAGATGTTGGAGGGAAATTCCTCCTTCACGGTGACGATCGTCTGCCCTTTCCGGAGCCGGCTGTTGCGGGCGACCTGCGCCAGGGCGTACGAGGCCGACGGCACGATCGCCACCTGCTGAGGATCGGGCGCGTTGATCAGCCTGGCGAATAACTGCCGCAGGCGATCGCACTCCGAAAAGAAGTCCCCCGCCTGGATCTCGAACGGCACCGCCTTGCGGCGCACCCCCGCGATGCCGGCCTCCTGGACCCGCTTCGACAGCGGCGCCATGTAGGCGCAGTTCAGGTAATGCCGGTCGGCCGGCAGCGAGAAATCGTCCTTTCTGCAGGTCAGCACTCCTGTGTCCACGATTCACCTGATGGGAGACCGGGCCGATCGTACTCTGTTTGTCTCCGGCTGCAAAGTTGCAGCCCCTTCGCCCGTGGGGTGGGGCCTTAAACCCCTTTTTACCAGCCCCTGGCCGTAGCCGGCCCCGGCGAGGGACGCCAGCTTCTCCGCCGTGGTTCATGATCCCCTCCTTAATCACTACAGCATGCGGTGACCGTAAGACCTTCGTTCGCCGCCGGCGGCGTCGCCGCCGGAGCGGGCGCCGGGCGGCCGGTCCAGCCCGCCAGCACAACGCCGGCCAGGGCGACCGGGCCGCCGAGCAGCGACAGCCCGGTCGGAACCTCCCCCAGCCACAGGTAGCCGATGATCATCGCCAGGACCGGAATCAGGTAGAGATAGGACGACATCCGGTAAACCCCCATCTTCGCCAGGGCGTACGACCAGCCGAGGTAGGCGAGGGCTCCCGGCACCACACCGAGGTAGATGACCGACCAGGTGGCGTGGGCGGAGGCCTGCCGCACCGCCTCGGCGATCCCCGGGGTGAGGACCAGCATGAGGCCGGTGCCGAACCAGGCGGAATAGCAGACCACCTCGAACGCCTTGTAGCGCTCCAACAGCGGCTTCTGCAGGACGAAATAGAAGCTCTGGGCGATCGCCGCCGCCAGAATGAGAAGCGCCCCGGCGCCCGGCTCGAACCGACCGTTCTCGCCGAGCGTGATCAGCGCCACACCGAACATGCTGATCGCCATGCCGGCCCACGCCGCCCTTCGTAGCCGTTCTCTCGAGATGAACATCGACAGCGCCACGTTGAAGATCGGAACGGTGCTGATGATGAAGCTCGCCGCTCCGGCCGTCACCGTCACCTCGCCGTAGTTCAGGGCGACGTGATAGAAGGCGAAGCCGAGAAAGCCGAGCAGCATCAGCCTCGGCAGGTCGGCGCGGCGCGGCGCGCGGATGCGCAGCACCGTCGCCAGGGCGGCCAGGGTGATCGAGGCGATGAGGAAACGCAGCAGCGCCAGGTGGCCAGGGGAATACCCCTCCAGGCCGGCGCGGATCCCCGGGAAGGCGGATGCCCCGAGAATCATCGACCCGAACAGCACGACAGTCGCCCGCATGTCTCTCATCACCAACCCCCCTGGAGCCTGTCCGGGTATTCCGTTCGCTCCACCGGAATTCCCCGTTCGTGACGGCGAGGATCCGGCCCGACCGGCGTAAGACTCCCGCGCCGAAGTGAAGGATAATTGTTCTGTTGTCGACTCATATTGTCATGCCTTCTCACCACATAGATAGCAGTATATTCTTATTCCATTCAATTTCAATCAGGACAATGCGCCTTTATTGTCCTGAGATAGCCCTGCTTTGTTCTGTGAAAATCGGCGTGCGCGGGGTCAGGAGCGCCAGATTCTGGCGTGCAGGGAGGCGGCGGCATTCCGCAGATCGTCGATGCCGACGGCGAAGCGACGCCGGTCGGCGCTCAGGAAACGACTGCGGCTGCGGGGTGATTCGAAGTAGAGGATGTGATCGCAGATGGCGGCGCGGACGTTGCTCGCCACCGCCTCGCGATCCGAAACGACCAGACAGGCGACGGCCGGGCGCGGCTCGACCCGCCGCACCACGCGCGGATCGACGTCAAGACGGATGGCCCGTCCGCTGATCGGGTCGGACGATTCGATCCGGACGGGACGGTCGACCATCATCGGCACCATCAGCGAGACGAGCGCGCAGCAGGCGAACAGATCCCGTCCATCGACGACGATGCGGTGCCGGGTCGTCTCGACCGAAAGCCCGAACAGCTCGACCAGGCGTCCCCGGTCGTCCCGGCCCGCCCGCGCTGCCTCGAGCAGGTCCTCCAGCTCGCGTCCCTCGCGGCCGGTGGCGGCGGAGAGCCTCACCCGCCGGACCGGTCCTTCAGTGGCCAGCAACGGAAAGAGCGGCCGGAGCGCCGCGCGGTCAACGACCGCCCATCGATCCACCAGAAGGTCGGTGAGCGTGGTGATTTTCCGGCGCACCTGGCGGTCTTTCGGCATCGGCCCCAGCATCATTTTCCCGCGATCAGCAGGCGCGCGCCGAAGCCGAACAACAGCGTGCCGCTCACCCAGCGAAGCGCCGTCTGCATCCCCGGCCGCCGGCGCACCGTGGTGGCAGCGCGCCGGGCGCTCAGCACGATGGTGCTCAAAACGAGGCTGGCGATCACCACGTGCAGGCTGCCGAGCAGGACGGTCTGCAGCGCCAGACGTCCGGCGCCGGGATCGAGGAACTGCGGCAACAGGGCGAGCATGAGGACCGGGACCTTGGGGTTGAGGAGGTTGACCAGAACGCCATCGCGGTACACCCGCCTCAACGACCCGCGCCGGCCACCTTCATCCGGCTCCGGCGCGCTCTTCTGCAGGATCGTCCGCAGGGCGAGGTAGATGAGATAGAGGGCGCCGACCCAGCGCGCGGCGATGAAGGCGGTCGCCGACACCTGCAGGATGGCGGAAAGCCCCAGCGCCGCCGCCACCGCGTGGCAGGCGATCCCGGTGGCGTTGCCGAGCACCGCAACGAAGCCGGCGCCGCGACGCTGACCGAGCGTCGATGAGATGACGTAGACCCAGCTCGGCCCGGGAACGATCGCCACCGCGAAGCTGGCGGCCGCGAATCCGATCCAGGCGGCTGGCTCGATCATCGTCCCCTCCCCTCCCGTTCGATCCTTATCATTCTTGCCGCCCCGGAAGATACCTTCAAAGAGCGGGCGATTGCTGATTGGCCCCATTTGTTCTGCACGATGAACATATTGTCCTATTGCATGATTTAAAATCTGACAGTATAATCCGCTCCAGTGACGACGAAAGCGGCACAATTCATCTATATTGTCCTGAGATCCGAAAGGGAGCGGCGATGAAGGGAGGACTCGGGCTGGAGATTGATCGCCCGGGGGAGATGCCGGTCTACCGGCAGATCGCCGAGGGAATCATCGAGAAGATCGAAGCGGGGCGGCTGCCTCCCGGAACCCGTCTGCCGACCGTGCGCGATCTGTCGCACGAGCTGTCGGTGGCGCGGGTCACCGTCCACAAGGCGTACGGTGATCTGCAGGATCGCGGTTATGCTGACTCGACCGTCGGCCGCGGCACCTTCGTCCTGACGCCGCCCGAAGCGGGGATCGTCGATCCGGAAGAGCTGTTCGCCACCCCGGCGACGCCGGAGATGTTTCTCACCACCGCTCCCTGGGTGACCCGTTCGCGCCGCACGCTGTCGATGGAGATCGCCGAACCGGATCCCGCCTTCTACCCAGCCCATGAATTTACCCGCATCATCCAGAGCCTGTCACGCGATGCGGCCTCACTGTTCGGCTACAGTTGTCCGCGCGGCGAGCCGGCCCTCCGTTACCAAATCGCCGCGCTGCTCGCCGAGCGGGGGATCGACGCCGGCCCGCAGGATCTGCTGATCACCTCGGGAAGCACCCAGGGGCTGTCGCTGCTGATCCACGCGCTGACGCAGCCGGGTGACAAGGTGCTGGTGGAGGAGCCGACCTACTTCGGGATTCTGGCGCTCCTCCATACCCGCAACATCCAGCCGGTGACGGTGCCGGTCGATGAGGATGGCCCCGACATCGACGCCCTGCGTCGCATCATGATCCGCGACCGTCCTCGCTTTTTCTACACCATGTCGCGCTTCCAGAATCCGAAGGGCATCTCGATGAGCCCCCGGCGCCGCACCGAGGTTCTGGAGCTGGCGGATCGCTTCGGCCTGATGCTGATCGAGGATGACATCTTTCACCCGCTCGCCTACGACGGTGAGCATCCCCCGCCGCTCAAGACCGACGACCGCAACGACCTGGTCGTGTATCTCGACAGCTTTTCGAAGACGCTGCTGCCCGGGTTGCGGGTCGGGTATCTGCTGGCGCCGGCGCCGCTCCGCGATCGTCTGGCGATGCTGCTGCAGGTCGACACCATGGGCAATCCACCGCTGCTGCAGCACGCCCTGGCCGAATACCTGCGCCGCGGCCTGTACGCCGAGCACCTGCGCCGCGTCATCCCCCAGTATCGCGAGCGCCGTAACGCCATGCTGGACGCGCTGCAGCGATCGATGCCGCGCGAGGCCACCTGGACCAGGCCGCGCGGCGGTTATTGTTGCTGGGTCACTCTGCCGCAGGAAGGCGCCTTCGGCGACCTGCCCCGCGCCGCCCTGCAGCAGGGGGTCGCCTATACCCCGGGCGAGGTGTTCCTCACCCGGCCGGACGATCGCACCCATCTGCGACTCTGTTTCGGCGGCGTCAAGCCGCGGGCGATCCGCGACGCCGTGGATACCATCGGCAAGCTGGTCCGCGAACGGATGGCCGGCCGGCCGGCGGCGCGCAGGGAGATGGCGAAGGCGGCGCCCCTCGTCTGAGGCGGGCGCAAAATCCCCCCTAACCGAACATCGGCAGGACGTACTGGCTGATCAGAATGCCGACGATCGCCGCCGGGCAGCCGACCTTCAGCATAAATCCCCACAGGCCGGAGCCGAAGAATTCGGTCGAGCCCTGGCGGATCTCCTCGATCGCCGGCTTCAGGCCCCAGCGGTAGCCGACGAACAGGCTGAGGGCCAGCCCGCCGACGATGAGCGAAAACTCGCCGAACCAGTTGAACACCTCGCCCATGAAGCCGCTGCGGAAGTTGGTTAGCGCCGCGACCGCGCCGTTGCTCAGGGCGCTCGGCACACCGATGACGAACGCCCCGAGCGACACCAGCCAGGCCGCCTTCTTGCGCGACCATCCCTTCTCGTCGACGAAGTAGGCGACCGGCACCTCGAGCAGGGAGATGGTCGAGGTCAGCGCTGCAATGGCGACGAGGAAAAAGAAGAAGGCGCTGAACAGCTGTCCGAACGGGATGTTGTTGAAGATGTGCGGCAGCACCACGAAGATCAGACCAGGCCCCGCCTGCGGGTCGACGCCGCCGGAGAACAGCGCCGGGAAGATCATGAAGCCGGCGATGATGGCGATGCCGGAGTCGAGCAGGCAGACCGATGCGGCGCTGGTGACGATGTTGTCCTCTTTCCGCAGATAGCTTCCATAGGTGATCATCGTCCCCATCCCCAGGCTGAGCGAAAAGAACGCCTGCCCGAGGGCCGCCATGATGACGTTGAAGTCGAGCTTGCTGAAATCCGGTTTCAGGTAGAAGGCGATCCCTGCGCCGGCGCCGGGCAGAGTGACGGAACGAATGCAGAGCAGAATGAGCAGGACGAGGAGAATCGGCATCAGGGTCTTGCTGGCCCGCTCGATCCCCCCCTGAACGCCGCCCGCCACCACACCGGCCGTGAGGGCGAGAAAGAGCAGGAGAAACAGGCTCGCCTGCCAGCCGCTCGAGGTGCTGGCCGTAAAGACCGCGCCGATGCCGTCCGCGCTCTTGCCCGAGAAGGCCCCGGTCACGGCAAACCAGATGTACTTCAGAATCCATCCCGCCACCACCCCATAGGCGCTCAGGATCATCAGGCCGGTCACCACGCCGAGACCGCCGACCATCTTCCAGGCGCTCGCCGGCACCAGCTTCTTGAAGGCGCCGACCGGGTTGGCGCCGGTTTTCCGGCCGACCGCCAGCTCGGCGATCATCACCGGAAAGCCGATGCCGAGCACGCAGATCAGGTAAACGAAGACGAACGCCGCGCCGCCATTTTGACCGGTTTCGATCGGAAACTTCCAGATGTTCCCCAGACCGATGGCCGAACCCGACGCCGCCAGCACGAAGCCTAATCTCGAACCCCACATCCCGCGACTGGTTGAAGTGGTCGTCATACCCTCCTCTCGCTCCCGGGTGGCCGAAAGTTGCTCCTACATCTCCCTCGCGACCGGATAAAGGTTCCAGTCGTGATCGAAGAACGGCGTCTTCCGGTAGAACCACTGCAGCCGCTTCTGCGCATCGCCAGCGAACTCGCTGTCGGCGGCGAGCTTCGTTTCGAACTCCTTCCTGAGCTCCGGGTCCTCCTGCAGCATGCGCTGTGCCATCGGCTCCATCACGTACCCCTCGACGTACTCGACCCGCTGCAGCGCCTCGAGGAAGAATCCCCACTTGAAGAATGAATCGGGCGCCGCCGGCTCGAGCAGGTGGATGGCGAGGTCACCCAGCGGCTGATCGGTCGGCACGCGCACCGACCCGGCCGCAAAACGAACCGTGCGCTCCTCGGCGCGGGGCGTGCCGCTGACCTGCGCGTGCCCCTCGAACGGCCGCATCGCAATCTCCGGATTCTCGATGCGGTACATCTCGACCGTGACGTCGCGCGGCTCGTCGATCATCTGCATCCGGATACCGTGGAGGCGCAGCCGCTCGATGACGTCGCTCCAGGCGGGCGGGATCCAGTAGGCGCGCGGCCGGGTGACGGTGATTCCGGGCACGGTGGCGACGAAGTACGGCAGCGTCTTCGTCACCCGTTTCCCGATGTATTCCAGCCGCTCGGTGCCGCTGATCTTCGACGGCACCAGGCGGTGCTCCACCATGAGGAAGTCGCGCGACAGGCTGCGGAACGGTCGATGCTTCTCGACCTCGCTGTCCCAGCCAAAACTGAGCGGCACCTCGGCCGGCCGTCTCCCGCGGTCTTCCGCAACCGCCTGGCGCAACTCCCCGCCGTGCGCGGCGAGGGTGCGCAGCAGGCTCTCCAGAAAGACGTACGCCCCCAGCACTCTCTGGTCGTACGGCTTCAGGGAGTGGTTCTCGAGCAGCACGGTCGGAAGATGGCGCAGATCGCCGTAGCCGTTGGAAAACCTTGGAGAGGGCGTCCATTCGACCAGCCCCTGATCCGGATCATTCCGGTCGCGCGGGAACATCAGCGGCCCGGGGATGTGCCCCATCTCCTCGAGATCGCGCATCAGGGCGGGCGCCAGCCGGCGATCGAGCCAGCGGGCGCCGGACGGGGAGTGCCCCTGCGGCCCGGTGTAGCCGAAGGTGACGTCGTACTGGTAGTCGATGCCATCGGTGACGTGCAGGTCGACGTACAAATCGGGATCGTACTCCTCCAGCGCCCCGATCATCGCCTGGATCTCGGGCGTGTCCAGCTTGGCGTAGTCGCGGTTCAGGTTGAGGCGGCGGGCGTTCACCCGCCATCCCGATTCGACCGGCCCGCGCTGGTTGATGCGGCTGAATTCCGACAGGCGCTCGTGGCCGTCGACGCTCAGGATCGGCACGAACAGCAGGTTGACACCGTCGAGCAGGTCGCGCTTCGTGCCCCGCACCGTCAGGTCGCGCAGCAGCATCAGGCCGGCGTCCTTGCCATCGATCTCCCCGGCATGAATCCCCGCCTGGGCGAGGACGCGCGGCCGCTTCGAGGCGCGCAGCGCCGCCGCCGTGAAGCTCTTCTCCCGCGAGGCGATCACCATCCAGATGTCCCGTCCCTCGTGGCTTTTCCCGAGCGACACCATCTGAAGCTCGGGGGCCGCCTCGACCAGGCGGCGCAGCCAGGCGATCGTCTCGTCGTAGCGGGGCGTCCGGGTGAGGCCGCTCTTTTCACTCGGCGTGACCCACGGATCGCCGGCGGCGACCATCAGGGAGCGGCTTTTTCCCGACCAGGGGAGCTCGGGCGGCAGGATCATCTCCTCAGCCGCCGTGCCGGCGACCGCCGATCCTGAGCCGGGTGAAATCGAGATGATGAGAAGAACCGCGACGGAAACCGCCTGCGCCAGGCGCATAATTGCCCTCCGCGGGTGCCAGTGACACTGATGCGGCCGGATTCAGAGCGGGAAGCATACGAAATCGCCGCCCGATTGTCACCCGGGCGGGCAGGGCCGTGGGTCGCGGCCCCAACAATTCGACCTTCTCCCGCGTTCTAACCAGGATGAGATGCACGAAACCTCGACCGCCGCGATCATGAGCCCGATGATGACAGCCGCAACCGACGCAGGCGAACAGATCGGCGAGTTGTACGACCGTCACCACGAGCGGCTCTACCGGCTGGCGCGGCGGCTGTCACCCGATCCGGAAGAGGCGCGCGATCTCGTCCAGGAGGTTTTCCTGCGGGCGGCCCGCCGTCCCGGCTCGATCCCGGCTGACCCGGCTGGCGGGGAGGCCTGGCTGGTCACCGTCATGGTCAACCTCTGTCGCGATCGGCAGCGGCGCCGGGTTGTCCGCGACCGGGCGCGCAGAGCCCTGCGGCCGGCAACGACGGTCCCGTCCGACCCGGAGTCGGCGGCGGTCGCCCGGGCGACGGTGCAGAAGGCGCTGCGCCGGCTCACGCCGAGACGCCGCGCCGTGATCGTATTGCACGAGCTGGAGGGAGAGCCGATCCCCCGCATCGCCCGTCTCCTGAGGGTGGCGCAAGTCACGGTGCGCTGGCATCTCAGTCTCGGCCGGCGCGAGCTGGCGGCGATGCTGTTGGAGAGAGGAGATCAAAATGTCTAGCAG
>CBDUYA010000112.1:0-9174 GCA_965371335.1 uncultured bacterium
CGGCGTGCCTCCCGGAACTTGAGGCGGGAGGTGTGATGACATTGTCGAAGCGGTCCGGCCTGGCGTTCAGCGTGCTCATCCCCTTGCTCGCTCTGGTCTCCACCGATCCCGCTGGCGCGCAATGATCCTGAGGGATGCCTCGATTCCCGGTCGGGAATCTCGCCAACATCAATCTTGCGGCGCGGCACGGCTGGAACTTCGGCGCCTCACTTCTGATTCAGGATCTCGACACGCCGTACTCCGGCAGCGGCAAGATTCCTAATCCGGATGGACGAAGAACGCGGCAGCAGACGCTCCTGCTGCAGGCAGAGTTCGGCCTGACCGATCGTTGGGGCCTTGGCGCGACCCTTCCGTTGCGCCACGCCAGAGCGGAGGGGCGGACCGATCTCGACACCTCCGGGATGGGTGATATCGAGCTCCTGCTCCGCTACTCAGCCTTCCCCCTGGCCCTCGGGAGGAAGCCCTCGCTGAATCTTCTCGGCGGCATCGGCCTTCCGACGGGACGCTCCGAGGGTCTGCTGGCCGCGCAGGAGAACATTCAGTTCGGCGTCGGCAATTTCACCGCTATTGCCGGATTCGAATGGTCGTATCGGGCCCGGCCCGGGATTACGGCATTCCTTCGCTCGCGGGCCGGCTTCGTTCTCGGGGCCAACGCCGACGGCTATCGCTTCGGCGACTCGTTCGACAACGCAGCGGGCGCCACCCTTCTCCTGCGCTCCCCTAAACTCAGGGTCATCACCTACGTTTCCACGCTGCATCTCGAACAGGACCGGCAGGACGGCGCACCGGTGCCATCACGCGGCGGCAGGTGGATCTACGGCGCCGTCGGCCTGCACGCGACGGGGGTCGGCCAGAACGGCGCGATCGCGATCACCCTCCAGCGGCTCATTGACGCCGACGTGCGGGGGGATCAGCTGGTCGGCCCCTGGAACCTCTTCGTGGGCTACGACATCCGCCTGCCGGGACACCCGCGAGCGGAACACGATAGCTCCCCAGGCCATGTCGAATGAAGAGGTCGCCGCCTACTTCGGAGGAGGCTCGGGCCGCCCTTGCAGGCTCTGCTCGATGCGATCGAGCAGGGAGACGGCGTCGCTCTCCACCGCCGTCGCGTCTTTCAGAGCCGCTTTGATCTCTCCCGCCGCGAGCCGGGTCCGCGCCTCCTCGAGACGTTGCGGCAAGGCGTCGAGGTCGTTGCGGAACATCGCCCGATCGGCGCGCGAGGCACGCCCGGGAGGGGCTGCGGTGAGGCGCGACCGCGCATCTCCGATCACCCCCTCGGCGGAACTGATGGCCGCACCGGCGTCGGCCCTGGCCTGCGCCTTGCCGGCGATCGCCGCCTCGGCGGCGCTGTCCGCCTCCTCACGCGCCCTGGTGAGGAGCTCCCGGGCACGGTCATAGCTCTTGAACCATTTCCCTTCTTCGGCGGCGATGGCAGCGAGCGCCGCGCTCAGGGCTTCCTCGGCGGCGCGCAGCTCGCCGGGCGCCCAGACCTCCGCTTCGGCCTGCCGGGCGCGTTCGATCTCGGCCTGAACCGCCTCGATCTCCGCCCCGTCGGGACGGCTGGAGCATCCGGCCAGCAGCGCCCCGATGCCAATGACGATCGCCAGTCTGACAATCACGATCCCCGTCGAACGATACGTGAACCTTCTTCCTGCGAGTGTCTTATCCATGAATCAGCTCTCCGGCCCGGCCCGTTGCACGGACGACGGCCTTGATCAGGGTGACCCGCAGGCCGCCCTCCTCCAGTTCGAGCAGGCCGTCGATGGTGCAGCCGGCCGGCGTGGTCACGATATCCTTGAGCTTGGCCGGGTGCTCGCCCGATTCGAGCACCATGGCGGCCGAGCCAAGAACCATCTGGGCGGCCAGAGTGGTCGCCACGTCGCGTGGCAGCCCCGTCTTGACTCCGCCCTCGGCGAGCGACTCGATAACCACGTAGAGGTAGGCCGGCCCCGAGGCGGATAACCCCGTGACGGCATCCATGTGGCGCTCATCGAGTGTCATGCAGAGCCCGAGGGGATCGAAGACCCGCCGCGCCGCATCGACGTGCCGTTCGAGGGCATGCCGCCCCCGCGCCAGAACGGTCATCCCCTGACGGATCAGGCAGGGGGTGTTCGGCATCGCCCGGATGACCGGCGCCGGCGCCTTCAGTTTCTTCTCGATGAACGACGTGCTGACCGAGGCGGCCACCGAGATCAAGAGTTGCTGACGCGTCACCCGGCTGCCGATCGAACGCAGCACCTCCGCCATGCTCTGCGGTTTGACGGCAAGAATGACCAGCGACGCTCCCTTGATCGCTTTCCCGTTGTCGAGCGTCGTTTCGATCCCGAGACGCCGCGACAACGACTCGAGACGATCCTCGTGGCGGGCGGTGGCCACGATCTGCCCGCGCTTCACGAGCCCGACATCGAGGAGGCCGGCGATGAGACTCTCGCCCATCTTGCCGGCCCCCACCACTGCAATGCGAGAAAAGCTCCGTTTCATGAATCTCCCCTCCGCAGAGTCCGCCTAGTCTAACACCCGCTCTTCCGGGCCGAACATCAGTCGATCCCAGCTCCCGGGGCCGCGGAACCGCCCGGATCGGGCCATCACTTGCCCCTCCACCAATCCTCCTGTATATTGGCAGCATGTCGACTGTGCGCGATCTCGCAGCTGTGCTGACCCTCACCGCGGTGCTTTGCATGACGCCCGGAATGGCGGTTCTGGCCACCGCCGGGCAGGCCGGGGTTGCAAGCTGCTGCAAACCGGCCTCTCCCTGCGGGATCGGGCTGACGGCGGCCGACTGCTGCCGGACCGACCAGGCGCCCCGGGCCGAGACCCCTGCCGCGGCAGGCACCGTCGTCACCAGCAAGAAACAGCTGCAGGCGACCGGACAGGCCGCGGCGGAGCAGCTCGCCGGCGGCGCGCTCACCGATCCTCCAGGGCAGTTGGTCGGCGCGATTATCGTCCGCCAGGCGGCCGCCCGCCATCCATCCCTCCCCCTCTTCCTGAAGCACGCAGCCCTGCTGATCTGATTTTCCCCCATCCCGATCGTTCCCTGTTCAACTCAAAGTCTGTTTATTAGTCACCTGCAAACCGGCCGGAAATCCCGGAACCGGCAGGCGTGAGGTCTCATGTCGATCCTTTTCTCACCACGGCGATCCGCACTCCATCCGCCTCGTCGATTCATCCTCTTCTTCGCGTTGCTCCTGCTTTGGATCCCCGGCGGTGCTCCTGCGACCTCTGCCCGAGCCAGCGAACCGGCGCGGGAAGAAGACCGGGCCTCTGTTCCTCCCGATGCGAGGCCCACCGATCTTCTGTTGAGCACCGAGGACGACCCCTGGCTCGCCGATCTGCTCGACGAAATACTGGGGCGCAACCCGGAGCTTGCCGCTCTCAAGGCGGGCGCCCAGGCGCTCGACATGCGCCCCGAGCAGGCGGGATCACTCCCCGATCCACAGGCTTCCCTGACCGGGTACATCAGGACGCCGGAGACCCGCGTCGGGCCCGTGCAAGGCAGAGCCTCCCTGTCGCAGCGCTTCCCCTGGTTCGGCCGGCGGGAGTTGCGGGCGCAGGCGGAGGCGCACGCCGCCGCGGCCGCATGGAAGCGTTATGAAGCCCGCCGCCTGGCGCTGTTCACCGACGCCCGGGTCGTGGTGTTTGAGATTGCGTTCCTCGATCAGTTCACCACTCTGACTCGCATCGACGGCGACACCCTGAGCCACTTCGAGGAGCTGGCGCGAGCACGTTACTCCTCCGGCGTCGGACTGCAGCAGGACGCGATCCGTATTCAGGCGGAGATCACCCGAGTCGAAACCAAGCTGCTCGACATCGCGAAGCGGCGCGCGACCGCTGTGGCGTCGCTGAACGCGCTGCGCAACCGCACCGAGAACGCGGAGATCCCGGCGCTCGAACTTCCCGGTCGGCCTGAGGTCGACCTCGACCTCGGAGCACTGCAGATGATCGCCGCCCGCAGACGCCCCGAAGTCGCCGCCGCGGCCGCCGAAATGGCCCGCACCGCGGTGCGTGTTGATCTGGCGCGTAAGGAAAACCGGCCTGACGTGACGTTCGCGCTCACCTACTCGGTGGTCGACCGGCGCAGCGATCCCGCGGCGCGCCTGATGCCGCCCGAGGACGACGGGAAGGATGACTTCGGCCTCACCGTCGGCTTCAATCTGCCGATACGCCGGAAGCGCATCTCGGCCGGCGTCAGCGAGGCTCTGGAGCATCGAACCAGCGCGCAAGAACGGCGACGCGACGTGGTGACCAGAATTCAGCGCGACGTCGAGGACCTGGCAAACCGGATCCCTCTCATCCACAATCAACTTGCCCTGCTCGATGAGGTCCTCGTTCGACAATCCGAGGAATCGTTGCGGTCGGTCGAGGCCGCCTACGGCGCCGGCTCCGTCAACGCGCTCGATCTTCTCGACTCGGAGCGCGTGCTGATCGAGGCGCGCACGGCCGTGGCCCGGACCCGGGCCGATTACGCTATCGCGGTCGCCCGGCTCGAGGGGGCGATCGCCGGACCGATTCCCGCAACGTCACAATCGGGAGGCGCGCAGCCATGAACAACGGACATCCCGTCAAGGACCCTGGCACCGGCCGCCGCCGCGGTGCATTGCTGCTCGGCATCACTATCGCTCTGCTCTCCGGCTTCGGCCTCGCATGGATGATTCTGCTCAACCCGTTCGAGATTCCGTTTCTGACGTCTGTCGGTGAACGGCTGACCGGCGGGACCTCTCGCGACATGACGGCCGATCAGCACCCGGCGCCGATCGCACAGCTCTGGACATGCGGAATGCACCCCCAGGTCTTGCAGGACCATCCGGGAACCTGTCCGATTTGCGCGATGAACCTCGTTCGCAAGAGGCACGGCGGCTCTGAGCCATCCGCTCAACCGGCGACGACACGCGAGCGGAGAGTCCTCTTCTATCGTCATCCAATGAACCCCTCTGCAACCTCACCGGTCCCGATGAAGGATGAGATGGGCATGGATTTCGTCCCTGTCTACGACGACGAGGTATCCGCATCTTCGGAAGCGGGCACGATCGTGACGCTCGACCGGGGAACGGTTCAGAAAATGGGGGTGACGACGGAACGCGTCGGTCGCAGCGACCTGCGCCGCCAGATCCGCACCGTTGGATACCTCGATTACGACCAGGAGAGGATGGTGAGCATCACCACCAAGTACGGAGGCTTCGTCGAGAAGGTCTACGTAAACTATCTCGGCCAGCCGGTCCGACGGGGCGATCCGCTGTTCGAGGTCTACTCGCCGGAACTGATCCAGACCCAGCAGGAACTGCTGTCGGCACTCGACTTCGCGCACCGCATGCAGGATGCTCCCGGGCACGCCCGCCGCCGGGCCGAGGGCCTGGTCGAGGCGGCCCGTACCCGGCTCGCCTACTGGGACATCACACCGGATCAGGTGGAGAGACTCGAGTCGACCCGCACGATTCTGCGTACCTTCACCGTCACCGCGCCGGTCGGTGGCCTGGTGATGAAGCGCATGGCCGGCCTCGAAGGAGCGGCGATCCGCTCCGGCACGGACGTGATGCACATCGCGGACCTGACCTCCTTGTGGCTCAACGTCGAGGTGTTCGAAGACCAGCTTCCCTGGCTCAAAGCGGACGATGAAGCAAAGGTGACACTGACCTATTTCCCCGGCCGCAGTATTTCAGGACGGATCCGATTCATCCAGCCGGAGGTCTCCGAGAAAACCCGCACCATCAAGCTGACCCTCGAACTCCCCAATCCGGACGGCGCTCTGCGTGCCGGCATGTACGCCACGGTCGAGTTCAATCCGACTATCGTCGAGGATGCGATCGTCGTGCCTTCACACGCCGTGTTTCGCACCGGCCGGCGAAACATCGTGATCGTGGATCAGGGCGGGGGACGATTCGCGCCCCGCGAGGTGGAGCTCGGCCCGGAAGGTGACGGCCGCGTCCAGGTCCTTTCCGGCCTCGCGGAGGGAGAGAATCTGGTGACCTCCTCCCAGTTCCTGATCGATTCCGAGTCGAACCTGCATGCAGCGATCCAGCAGATGCTGGCGGCCAACCCGGGGCCGGAACAATGAGCGGAGCCCGCCCGTGCTGAACCGTGTCATCGAATGGTCGCTCAGGAACCAGGTCGCTGTCCTTGTCGGTATGGCGCTGATCGTCTTCGCCGGGGTTCGCGCCATCCAGGACAGCCGCATCGACGCCATTCCCGATCTGTCCGACGTCCAGGTGATCATCTACTCGGATTATCCGGGCCAGGCGCCGCAGGTCGTGGAGGATCAGGTGACCTACCCGATCACCACCAAGATGCTCTCGGTCCCGTATGCCAAGGTGGTCCGCGGCTATTCCTTCTTCGGGTTCTCCTTCGTCTACGTCATCTTCGAGGACGGCACCGACCTCTACTGGGCGCGCTCGCGGGTGCTGGAGTATCTCTCCGGCCTCGGCGGACAGCTGCCGTCCGGGCTCTCGCCGCAGCTCGGCCCTGACGCCACCGGGGTCGGCTGGGCCTTCATGTACGTCCTCAACTCCGATCAACGATCGCTGGCCGATTTGCGCAGCCTGCAGGACTGGTACCTCAAGTTTGCCCTGACGGCGGTTGAGGGCGTCTCCGAGGTCGCATCGATAGGCGGTTTCGTGCGCCAGTATCAGGTAGAGGTCGATCCGGTCAAGCTGCGCGCTTTCGGCATTCCGCTACAGGCCGTGAAGACCGCGATTCAGCGATCCAATCGGGACGTCGGTGGGAGCGTCGTGGAGATGTCGGAGCGGGAATACATGGTGCGGGGCCTGGGCTACATCCGGGGCATTCGCGACCTCGAGCAGGTGGTCCTTGGCACCGGAGCAGGCGGAACACCGATTCTGCTGCGCGAAGTGGCCCGGGTCGTCCTCGGACCGGAAATCAGGCGCGGGGTCGCCGACTGGAACGGCGAGGGCGAGACGGTCGGCGGGATCGTCGTCGTTCGCTCCGGGGCCGACACCCTCACGACCATCTCGAGGGTGAAGGAGAAGCTGGCAGAGCTCAAGGCGGGGCTCCCGGAGGACGTCACCATTTCCGTAGCCTACGATCGCACCAATCTGATCAGGCGGTCAATCGAGACCCTGACGCACACGCTGCTCCAGGAATCGATCATCGTGGCACTGGTGTGCATCGTGTTCCTGTTTCACTTTCGTTCCGCGCTGGTCTCAATCATCTCGATTCCTATGTCGATCCTCATCGCCTTCGTCGTCATGAGAATCCAGGGAATCGGCGCCAACATCATGTCGCTCGGCGGCATTGCGATCTCCATCGGCGTCCTGGTCGACGCTGCGATCATCATGATCGAGAACGCCCACAAGCATTACGAGGAGTGGCGCGGTAAACGCACTCACTTCGAAATCATCTTAAACTCCACACGCGAGGTCGGCCCGACGCTGTTTTTCTCTCTCCTGGTGATCACGGTCTCTTTCATCCCGGTTTTCACCCTCCAGGGTCAGGCGGGCCGGTTGTTCAAGCCGCTCGCCTTCACCAAGACCTATACGATGGCGGCCTCCGCCCTGCTCGCCATCACCATCGTCCCGGTGCTGATGTACTGGTTCGTCCGCGGGCGCATTTTCAGCGAACAGCGACATCCCGTTTCGCGTCTGCTGCGCGCGCTCTACACACCCATCCTGAACTTCGTGCTGCGGTGGCGCTGGGCGACCATCGTCGTCATGCTGGTACTCATTGCCAGCGCCTTGTATCCGCTGCAGTTCATCGGCTCGGAATTCATGCCACCGCTGTGGGAGGGGGATCTCCTCTATATGCCGACGACGCTCCCGGGCATCTCGATTACCAAGGCGAAAGAGGTGCTGCAGCAGACCAATCGGATTATCAAGACTTTCCCGGAAGTGCGGACCGTTTTCGGCAAGGTCGGCCGCGCGGAGACGGCGACCGATCCGGCCCCCCTGTCAATGATCGAAACCACAATCGCTCTGAAGGATCCCGCGGAATGGCGCCCGGGAATGACCAGGGAACAGCTTATCGACGAGATGGATCAGGCGCTGCAGATCCCCGGCCTCACGAATTTGTGGACGATGCCGATCGTGACCCGGATCAACATGCTGTCAACGGGGATCAAGACGCCGGTCGGGATCAAGCTCGCCGGCCCCGACCTGCAGGAGCTGGAGCGCCTCGGGAGGGAGATCGAAGCGGTGGTTCGCGATCTGCCCGGCACCCTGTCGGCGTACGCCGAGCGGGTGATGGGAGGGAACTACCTCGACTTCGAAATCGATCGCGCCGCTGCGGCCCGTTACGGCCTCACCGTCGGTGACATTCAGGATGTGATTCAGTCGGCGATCGGCGGGATGAACGTGTCGTGGACCGTCGAAGGCCTGGAGCGCTATCCGATCAACGTCCGCTACCCCCGGGAATTGCGCCATGATCTGGAGGCGCTGGGCGGCATCCTGGTCAGCGCCCCGGGCGGCGCCCAGATCCCCATGCGGCAGCTTGCCCGATTCGTGATCCACCAGGGACCTCCCATGATCAAATCCGAGAACGCTCGTCCCAACGCCTGGTTATACGTCGATATTCGGGGAATCGACATCGGAACATGGGTTGAGACGGCGCGGCGCGCCGTGGCGGCCCGGGTCACGCTGCCGCCCGGATACACCATCATCTGGTCGGGACAGTACGAGTACATGGAGCGTGCCAACCAGCGCCTCCTTCTCATCATCCCGATCACGCTGCTCCTGATCCTGCTGATCCTCTATTTCAATACGCGCTCTCTCATCAAGACCGGGATCGTCCTCCTGGCGATTCCCTTCTCCCTGGTCGGCGCCGTGTGGCTGATGTTCTGGCTCGGGTACAACTGGTCGGTCGCGATCTGGGTCGGGTTGATCGCGCTCGCCGGCCTCGATGCCGAAACCGGCGTGGTCATGCTTCTGTATCTCGACCTCGCCTGGAACCGACGCTTGCGTGAGGGCCGGATGGCAACCTATGCCGATTTGACAGCCGCCGTCGATCACGGCGCGGTGCAACGCATTCGCCCCAAGCTGATGACCGTCGCCACCACCCTTTTCGCGCTCGTTCCGATTCTCTGGGCGACCGGGACCGGAGCCGACGTCATGCGGCGAATCGCGGCGCCGATGGTGGGTGGCGTGGTGACATCGTTTCTCGGAGAGTTGCTCGTCTATCCCGCCATCTATTTCGTGTGGCGCTCCCGACAATTGCGGAAGACAGGCGGGAGCG
>CBDUYA010000113.1:0-9155 GCA_965371335.1 uncultured bacterium
AAGGAAGGGATCTACCAGTCAATCAAGGACTTCCTCGGAAGGGGGCGATAGCCGTGGCCAGCCTGTCTCCCGATCTGGCCGCCCTTCAGGAAGAGATCGAGGGCCATGCGCGGACCTACGGTCTCGACTTCTTCCCGGTCATCTTCGAAATGCTCGACTACCGCACCCTGAACCAGGTTGCGGCCTACGGCGGCTTTCCGACCCGCTACCCCCACTGGCGGTTCGGCATGGAATACGAGTACCTGTCGAAGTCCTACGCCTACGGGTTGTCCAGGATCTACGAGATGGTCATCAACAACGACCCGTGCTACGCCTATCTTCTACAGTGCAACGCCCAGGTCGACCAGAAGCTCGTCATGGCGCACGTCTACGCGCACTGCGATTTCTTCAAGAACAACCTGTCGTTTTCGAAGACCAACCGCAAGATGATGGACGACATGGCGAACCACGGCACCCGCATCCGCCGCTACATGGACCGCTTCGGCGTCGACATGGTCGAGAACTTCGTCGATATGTGCCTGTCGATCGAGAACCTCATCGACCCCCATTCGCCGTTCATTGTGCGCGAGCGCTCCGAGCCGCAGGAGGAGGAACACCGCCCGGTGGCCCGCCGGCTGAAGAGCAAGTCGTACATGGACGATTTCATCAATCCCCCTGAGGCCATCCGGGCACAGCAGGAGAAGCTGGAGGAAGATGCCCGCCGGAAAAGCCATTTCCCGGAGACCCCGGTGCGGGACATTCTGAAGTTCCTCACCGAAAACGCGCCGCTGCAGAACTGGCAGCAGGACATCCTGGCCATCACGCGCGAGGAGGCCTACTACTTCGCTCCCCAGGGACAGACCAAGATCATGAACGAGGGGTGGGCCACGTACTGGCATTCGAAAACGATGACGGAGAAGGTTCTGACCGACGCCGAACTAATCGACTACGCCGATCACCACTCCAGCACGCTCGGCGGCGGGCGCGGGCGGCTGAACCCTTACAAGCTGGGGGTCGAGCTCTACCGTCACATCGAGGAGCGCTGGAACATGGGGCGCTTCGGCAAGGACTATGACGATTGCGACGACCTGACGGAGCGGGCGCACTGGGACCGGAACATCGGGCAGGGGCGCGACAAGATCTTCGAGGTACGGCGCAACTGCAACGATGTCACGTTCATCGACAACTACCTGACGGAAGAGTTCTGCAGGGCCCACCGGCTGTTCGTGTACGACTACAACCCGAAGAACGGCATGTATGTGATCAGCGACCGGGAGTTCCGCAAGATCAAGCAGCGTCTCCTGTTCCAGCTGACCAATTTCGGGCAGCCGATCATCCGGGTCGTCGATGGCAACTACCGCAACAAGGGTGAGCTGCTCCTGAAGCACCAGTACGAGGGTATCGAGCTCAAGCACGACTACGCTCGCGACACGTTGCGTAACATCCAGCGCCTCTGGAGCCGCCCCGTGGTCCTGGAGACCGCGGTCGACGAGAAGACCCGCCTGATCTCCTTCGACGGCGAGGAGTTCGAGGAAAAAGAATCCGCCGACAAGGTCGCCTGATGGCGTTTCAGGAAATCCGCACCGGAAGCGGCACACCCCGCCCCGCCCCGGCGCCGCCCTCCCTCGGGGAAGCCGCGGGCACCGCCCCGGCGATCTGGAGCGTCGCCGGAGGCAAGGGCGGCGTGGGGCGCTCGCTCATGGCGGCCAACCTCGCCATTCACCTCAGCCGCGCCGGGCACCGGGTCGTCCTGCTCGATCTCGATCTCCAGGGCGGCAACCTGCACAACTATCTCGGCTACACCAGACTGCCCCGATCGCTGGGTGATTTCGCCTCGGGCGCCGTGACCCGGCTCAGCGACCTCCTGCTGGAAACCGCCTCCAAGCGATTGCGGCTGATCGGCGGTGTCCAGCGCGGGGATCTGCGCTACGACCCGGTTGCGTTCGTACGCCGTGTCACCGCCCAGATTCCCGGACTGCCGGCCGACATCGTCATTATCGATTGCGGATCCGGGCGCTCGCCGGAGGCGATCGCCGGCTTCGGGAGCGCCGAACTCGGCATTCTGGTCACCACCCCCGAGCCGACCGCCGTGGAGTCGGCCTGCCTGTTCACCGAGACCCATCTGCGGGCACGCCTCGCCGAAGCCCTGCGCCCGGACGAGCGGACACCGATCGACGCCAGACTGAGGGAAGAGGGGCTCGATCCGGAGACCACCCTCTTCCGCGCCCTGATGAGCCGCATCGGCTCCTATGACGAGAAGGCGGGCAGGCTCGTCGGCGAGAGCGTCCGCCGGACGCGGATCGAGTTGCTCCTGAACCAGGCGCAGGGTGAGGGGGACGAGGCGGCGGCCACCTCGATTCTCACCGGCTTCCGCAAGTGTTTCGGCCTCAAGATCAACATCGCCGGCGTCATCGAGCACGACCCCGCGGTGCTCAAGTCGATCCAGAAACGGCGGGCCCTGTCCAAGCAGTATCCCAACACCACCGCCACTAAGGAAATCGCCCGGGCGGCAAACCGGCTGCTGGCGGCGT
The DNA here is from genome assembly GCA_965371335.1 of uncultured bacterium. Taxonomy (GTDB): domain Bacteria; phylum Acidobacteriota; class Polarisedimenticolia; order Gp22-AA2; family Gp22-AA2; genus CBDUYA01. The sequence continues at coordinate 2,511 of CBDUYA010000113.1, forward strand.
CCGGCAGGCCGCTCGGAGAGGACGAGACCGAGTGGGATGATCTGAACCGTCTCGATTGTTACCAGGTGCTGGAGATTCAGCCCCGGGCCTCCTCGAAGGAGGTGCAGGCGGCCTACCAGAGGCTGCGCCACGCGTACGATCCGGAGACCACCTACCTTTCGCCCCTGCTCGACGTGCCGGCGCTTCGCGCCACACTCGCCCGCATCGAGGATTCCTACCGCACGTTGATCTTCCTGGAAAGCCGGGAGGCCTACGATAGGCGGCGGGTGGAGAACCCGGCGGCTGGCGGGAACGTCGCGACGGTGGCGGATGACCACCCGCATCCACCGCCACTCGAGGTGGCCGGCTCCGGCGGTCTCTCCCCTTCCGGTGGAACCGTCGCGCCACGATCGTCGGATCCCGCTCCGACCGGAGCACCGGACAGCGTGTCGAACGCGGCACCCCCGGCGCCGCAGGCGGAGGAGGCGCGTCCACTGCCCACCACCGGAGCCCAGTTGCGCGAAGAGCGGATACGACAGAACCAGACGCTCGACACCATCGCCGAGAGGACCAAGATCCGCCCGGCCCACCTGCAGGCGATCGAGGAAGAACGCTACGCCGATCTGCCGGCGGCAGTCTACGTGCGCGGCTTCCTGAAGGAGTACGGCTGCTGCCTCGGCTTCCCGGGCGATAAGATCGCCCGCCGTTACATGGAACGCTACCGTGCCTGCCAGGAAAGCGACTCCGGGTCGCCGCCGATATTCAGCCGCGGCGGCTCCGGCAGCTGACCACGGGCACAATCCCCCTTCCCTCATCATCCCGGTTGCCCGCATTGCTCCCCAGATTTCTGCGGCGGGCGCGGATCTGGCCGACCTGGCGGAGCCATCCGGCACTCGATGATAGAATGCCCGCTTCACGAGGTCCGCATGGAACCGACGACCGTCATTACCCGGGAAGAGGATCTCCACACCTACTTCGACGCCGGCAGCCGGGCGCGCGCGAAGTGGGGCGTGGGGGTCGAATACGAGCGTTTCGGTGTCTTCCGTGACTCGGGCCGTCCCCTGCCTTACTCCGGCCCGGTGTCGGTCGAGACGGTGCTGCGTGAATTGGTCGAGGAGCGCGGCTGGACCCCGCTCGACGAAGAGGGCCATCTGATCGAGGTGTCGCGCCGCGGAACGCGCCTGACCCTCGAGCCGGGCGGCCAGGTGGAACTCTCCGGCGGGGTCCACGGCAGCATCGCGGCAGTGGGCGCGGAAATGGCTGAATTCCTGTACGACCTCGCGATGCTGCCGATCGCCCCCCGTATAGCGTGGCTCGGTGTCGGCCTGCACCCGCTGGCCGACCTCGACGCCCTGCCCTGGGTCCCCAAGAAACGTTACGCCATCATGCGCGACTACCTGCCGCGCCGCGGCCGGCGGGCCCATATCATGATGAAGCAGACCGCGAGCATCCAGATCAACCTCGACTTCAGCAACGAGGCGGACGCCATCGACAAGATGCGCACCGCAATGGGACTGACGCCGCTGGTCACGGCGTTGTTCGCCAATTCACCTCTGCTGGAAGGACGACTGAACGGCATGATGAGCTACCGGGGCTGGGCCTGGCGGGACACCGATCCTGACCGCTGCGGACTGCTGCCGTTCTTCTTCAGGGACGGCTTCGGATTCGGCGACTACCTCGATTACGCCCTCGATGTGCCGATGTTCTTCGTCGTGCAGGGCGGCGAGTGGAAACCTGCCGGCGGGATGACGTTTCGCAAATTCCTCCGCCGGGGCTTCGAGAAGCGGCCGGCCACGGTGGCCGATTTCGAACTGCACCTCTCCACGCTCTTTCCGGAAGTCCGCCTGAAGCGCTATATTGAAATGCGCGGAGCCGATTCCGCCGACCCCGCCTCGTCCCTCGCCCTGGCCGCTCTCTGGAAGGGAATCCTCTACGATGGCGCCTCCCGTCGTGAAGCATGGGAGCTGGTGCGGGACATGACCTTCCGGCAACGCGAGAAGTTTCTGGATGAGATTTGCCGAGAAGGCCCGGCCGCCCGGATGACTCCCGGCGGCGCGCGCCACAACGCCGCACCGAAGCAGGGAGTCCGCGTGATCGAAGTCCTGGCGGATCTGCTCCGGCTGGCGCGCCAGGGTCTCAATAACCAGGGAGTGCCGGAAGAGGGAGACCTTCTTGATCGGCTCGATCGTCTGATCGCCGAAGAGGGCGGCTGTCCGGCCCACGGTCTGGTCGCCTGGTGGGGTGGACCGGGCGGCGGGGATCCCGCCCGCCTGGTCAATTATCTGTCACGCAATACGCTGAGCGAGATCGGGTAATCCCGATCGATCTGCGGAGGAGCACCGTGCCGATCATCGAATGTGTCCCCAATTTCAGCGAGGGCCGAAGGGCTGACGTTATCACGGCGATCATCGAGGCGGTTCGCAGGAGCGGTCCGGTCCACATCCTCGATCACTCGTCGGACGCCGATCACAACCGGACTGTCCTGACACTCGCCGGCGAGCCGGATGCCGTGCGCAGCGCCGTCGAGACGCTGGTCAAGATCTGCGTGGAGCAGATTGACCTCACGAAGCACCAGGGCGGCCATCCGCGCATGGGCGCAGTCGACGTCGTACCGCTGGTGCCGATCCGCGGCCTCGCGATGAAGGACTGCGTCGCCCTGGCGCGGGAAATCGGAGAGACAATTGCTTCACGCCACGACCTGCCGGTCTTCCTTTACGAGGAGGCGGCCACCGCCGAGCACCGCCGCAACCTGGCCACGGTGCGCAAGGGTGAGTTCGAGGGGTTCTCCGATAAAATCGCCGACCCCGCCTGGAAGCCCGACTTCGGGCCGGCACGCGTTCACCCCACCGCCGGCTGCCTCGCGGTCGGTGCCCGCGCCTTTCTCATCGCCTACAACATCAACCTCGCCACTGCGGACGTCGAAGTGGCTCAGCGCATCGGAAAAGCGATCCGGCACAGCAGCGGCGGGCTGCGGTTCGTCAAGGCGATGGGGGTCATGCTCGAAGATCGCGGCATCGCTCAGGTGTCGATCAATATGACCGACTTCCGTCGCACCCCGCTGCACCGCGTGTTCGAGATGGTGCGGAGCGAGGCAGCCCGCTACGGCGTGTCGATCTGCGGCAGCGAAATCGTCGGCCTGGTGCCGCAGGACGCGTTGCTGCAGACGGCCGATTTCTACCTGAAGCTGGAGGGGTTCGATCCCGGCCGGGTGTTCGAGCGACGCCTGGAGGAGGCTGCCGCCGAAAAGGACGGGCCGACCGCCGGCCGATGAGCCGGGAGAAGCGCCCGACGGATCAGGAGCGCCCCCCCGGCCGATGAAGCTTCATGAGGTTCGTCGCCCCTTTCCTGCGTGAGGTGCCGAACACCACGACCACCAGCTGCCCCTGCCGGATCAGCCGGTGGCGTATCATCTCCCGATCTCCATCGGCCAGCATCCGCTCGGTGCTGCTCACCAGTGGAACCCGCAGGGACCGCACGCCCCGGTACATCGACATTCGCCGGCAGACGCGCTCCGAGGGTGCCAGGGCGAAGATTGGACAGTCGGGCTTCAGCTTCGACAGGAGGAGGGCCGTATCACCGGTCTGGGTATAGACGACAATCGCCCTGGCGCCAGCCTGCCGGGCGGCATCCGAGGCGGCGTGCACCACCGCGTGGGTGGCGCGATCGGGGCCGGGGGACGGCTCCACCGCAGCCTCCGCGCGCAGACCGCTGCGCTCCGCCTCGCGCGCGATCCGGTCCATGACAGCCACCGACTGCGCCGGATATTGCCCCGATGCGGTCTCCGCCGATAGCATCACGGCATCGGTCCCGTCGAAGATCGCGTTGGCAACATCGGAGGCTTCGGCACGGGTCGGACGGGGCCGCTCGATCATCGACTCGAGCATCTCGGTCGCGGTCACCACCAGGACGCCGGCCCGGTTCGCTTCCCGCAGAATCTTCCTCTGCAGCACCGGCACCCTCTCGAGCGCGACCTCGACACCGAGATCCCCCCGGGCGATCATTACACCATCCGCGACGGCGAGGATTTCCCTGAGATTCTCGACCGCAAGGCGCAGCTCCAGCTTGGCGACGACCGGGATGTCGCTGCCCCGCTGCTTCAAGATACGTTGCACACGCAGAATATCGGCCGCGTCGCGGACGAAGGAGATGGCGATGTAGTCGGCGGAATGCCGTATGGCAAAGCCAAGATCCTCCCGGTCCTTGCGGCTCAGTGATGCTCCCCGAAGCGGGGTTTCGGGGAGGTTCATCCCCTTATGTTCGCGCAGGAGCCCGCCGGTCACGACCCTGCACTGCACATCTCTCCCCCGGCGGCGCAACACCCGCAGCTCCATACGCCCATCGTCGAGCAGGATCGGATCACCGGGGCGCACGTCCCGCGCGAGGGTCGCACAGGTCGTGGGAAGGAGGCCGGGGCGGCCGACGATCGCCCTGGAGGTCAGCGTGACGCGCTTCCCGGCCCACAGCCGGAGCGGTCCGCCCTCCGCCAGGCGACCGATGCGGATCTTCGGCCCCTGCAGATCGACCAGCAGGCCGACCGGTCTCCCGACGCGCTTCGCCGCCGCCCGCCAATTGCGGACAATGCACGCATGTGCGGCGTGGGTGCCGTGCGACATGTTCAGCCGGGCCACGTCGGCTCCGGCGCGCAACAGGGCGGTCAGGGCGCGCGGTGCGGAGCTCGCAGGACCGAGCGTTGCGATGATTTTAGTGAGACGCATCCGGAATATAGGAAAGGACGGGGCGGCGGTCCGTCGACCGCCGCCCGTCTCAATCATGGCACAGAAATCAGTGGGTGGCGCGCTCGCTTCCGCGGCCGGCCCCGTCCGCATGACCGTGCAGCGCGGCCGGGATGGAGGCGTTGAACGCCGAGACCGATCCGGGCGTCACCGGCTGCGGCTGCGCCGGCGCGCCGTCCATCGGGACGCTCTTGCCGGCAGCGAAGATCTGGTGGCGTCCCTTCTCCTTGAACCAGTCGGCGGTGGAGTGAGTCGAGAACATCTTCTCGACGATCTGCCGCCAGCCGACTCCGGTGTTGTAGGCGCAGAACGACACTTCGCCGAGTTGCGTCGCGTAGGGGATGATGCACATCTCCGTGCGCCTGAAGTCGTAATTGAACAGATCCTGGAACCACATCCCGGCGATCATCATGAGGCGCCAGTTATACCGTGGCTTTGCGGCCAGCCCCAGCTTGCTGCCGTTGTGTCCATCGATCACCTTGATGACATCCCACAACCCCAGCCCGTCCGGGAGCTCGCTAAACCGCGTGTTGCGCAGGATCGAGAGGGCGAACTGCGCTACCGTCAGCGATTTCGAGCGGGCGGCATCGGTGATCTCCTGCATGTCCTCCAGCAGGCGATCGGTGTTGAGAATCTGTGGAAAGGGGACCACCTGCTTGGTCGTCTCGTTGATCAGCAGCATCGTGCCGATGCCGCAGTTCGGATGACAACCGCATTTCAGGGCACCCCACTCGGCATCCATCCCCTCGAGCAGGTCACGCAGGTCGGAGAACGGCCCGGAGGCCGACAGAGGATACCAGTCGCGCATCGGCTCGGTGATGCCGAGCTGGTCCTTGACGTCCCGCGCGAGGTGGGACAGGGTGTACCGTTGCCGGCGCCGCGTCTCGTCGTCGATCTCCTCGTCACGGCCGGTGAACGACACCGGCTGGAACGAGATCGCGTTGATCTTGTCGACATTGTCGATGGCGAACTGCACGATCGGCCCGACCTGCTCGTTGTTCACGGTGTTGATGATGGTGACCACCAGCGTGACGTCGATGCCGACCGCCTTGAGGTTCTCGAGGGCCTTCTTCTTGACGTCGAAGAGGTTGCCGACGCCGCGGTGGTTGTTCGCCTCGTTGGTGACGCCGTCGAACTGCAGGTAGGCGAGGCGCATACCGGCCGCCTTCGCCCGCCGCGCGAAGTCGATGTCCTGCGCGAAGCGGATCCCGTTGGTCGCCGCCTGGACGCTGATGAAACCAAGTTTGCGGGCATAGGCGACGGCATCGAGGAAGTGCGGTGAGAGGGTCGGCTCTCCGCCCGAAAACTGCACCGAAAGCTGGCGCCGCGGCTTGACATTGGCGGAGTTCTCGAGAATCTGCCGCACGTCGTCCCAGCTTAGCTCGTGAACATATCCGACCTGGTTGGCGTCCATGAAGCAGGGATTGCACATCATGTTGCAGCGGTTGGTCAGGTCGACCGTCAGCACCGCTCCGCGGCCGTATTTCACCGTGGACGATCCGTGGTTGTGGAACGGGTCCGGGGCCATGCGGAAGTCACGTCCCGGGTAAAGACGCTCCATGCGGCGCAGGAACTCCACATCGATCGCCATCAGGTCCTCGCAGCGCCCGTGCCTGGCGCATTCCTTCTCCATCCAGACCTGTCCGTCACGCTCGACGATGCGCGCCTTCACCTCACCCGGAGTGCCCTCGATCAGCATCTTCCAGTCGGCTTCGCCCTGCGTGATGCGTTCCCGGACTTCCTTGACGCATTGCGGACAGAGCGAATCGGTTTCGCGCGGGAAGCCGAGCTGCGGAAAGGTCCGGTCTTTTTTCTTGAGGAGGGGGGCGGGCGCCCACTTGGGCCGAATCACCCGCGCCGGAATGCGGCGGTTCACAGTCTGGAAGGCATGCCACGCCAGATTGGCGACGACCTTCAGACCATTCCCGAGGAT
>CBDUYA010000114.1:0-9058 GCA_965371335.1 uncultured bacterium
GCCCGCCTGCGGGTGGTCCGGATCGAGCTCCAGGGCGCGCTCGAAGTTGTAGAGCGCGGCGCTGCGCTCGCCGAGCGCGCGCTTCTGGATCAGTCCGCGGCTGAAGTGGTAATGCGCCAGGTGGCGCGGCTCCATCTCCGGGTTCTGCCGGCGCGCCGCCCCGAGGTGGTCGAGCGCCTCGCGAAAGCGGCCGCTGGCGTAAAGCACCTCGGCCAGCTCCATGCGCGCCTGCAGGTCGTCCGGCCACAACTCGACCGCCTTGATGAGCCAGTCGATGGCGCCCGGCGTGTCCCCCTTCAGGCGGTGCGCGTCGGCCAGCTTGCGGTGGGACAGGAGATAGGCGGGCGCCAGCTTGAGCGTCTCTTCGAACTGTCCGATCGCCCGGTCGATCAGCGGCAGCGCCTCCCGCCGGTGGCCCCGATCTCTCTGCTCGCGACCCTGCTGCAGGAGGGCGAGGCCGAGACCATGATGGACCCCCATGTGGATCGCCTTGAACTGCTCGCCCCGCGCCACCGCCTCGATCTCCAGCTCCTCCCGCAGCGCCTCGCGGGTGACGCCGGCGCCGAAATGCCGCCGCAGCAGCTCATCGCCGAGCGGGCCGGGCGCTCCCTCCCCGAGCAGCACCAGGCCGGTGAAGTAGCTCTGCCGCGCCCGGTCCATGTTTCCCTGGGCGTAGTAGGCATTGCCGGCGATCACCGCCTGCTCGACCGCCGGGACGACGCCGCGCGGCAGCACGGTGTTGATGCCGAGCGTCACCATGACCAGGAGGAGCGCCGCGATGACCGCGGGCCGTCCCGGCCGCAGCTCGAGAAAACGCTGCACCATGTCGCCCGAGCGGCCGGCGAAGGCGACGGCGAGGCGCCATTCCTTCTTCAGATGGCGTCCCAGGGCGATCAGCGTATCGGCGGCGAACAGGGCGAGCAGCGGCACGATCGGCACCCGGAAGCGGCCGAAGTTGAAGAACATCATGACGGTGGCGACGTAGCCGAACAGGACCAGGTAGAGCGGCAGCAGGGAACGCCACCGGCGGCGGGTCAGGAACAGCCCGACCAGCCCGAGGGGGGCCACCGTGCCGAAGGTCGACAGAAGATGAAGACGCACCTCGACCCAGCCGCCCGGGCCGGGCACGGAGAGGGTCGGAACGCCATGCGGCGGAAGAACGAAGGTCAGGCGGTCGAGCAGCGGTGAGAACCACTGCATTACCATGTAGTCGAGATTGTCCGGCAGCTCGTGCGCGTTCCAGAAGTGAATCATCTTCTGCCACAGCAGCCCGATCCAGCCGAGCGGCCGGCTGGCGATGTACTTCATCCCCTCGCCGAACCAGAACCAGGACGACTGCATCGCCGTCAGCGGTCGCCCGCTGATGTCCGAGGCGCGCTGCACGAAGTCGGCGTGCTCGTAGCGGGGATCGGGCCGGACAAACGGCGGCGGCACGTAAAGACCGTTGGCATCGGCGTTGTTGCCGATGTAGAAAACCTCCCCGCCGCCGGTGGTCAGGAGGACGAACTCGCCGGAGACGGCCGCGTTGCGCAGGGTGATCGGAGCGATGAGCAGGGCGGCGCCGAGCGCGAACGCCCCGGCCGATCGCACTCCCCGGGCGTTCCATCCGCCACCGAGGCCGGTGGCCAGTGCGAGCAGGAGCGGGGCGATCAGGATGAAATTGTCGCGGGTCAGCGTGAGCAGTCCGAAGGCGGCGCCGGCGAGGACGAAAGCGATCGCCGCCCGCCGCGACGACGCCGAATGCGCCCTTTCCCGGGCCCGATCGAGCGCCAGGATGAGGAGCAGGGTCAGGAAGGGGGAGAGAAACGCCTTCATGACCATGCCCTCGTAAAAGATAAACGGTCCGTACAGGGCGATCAGGAGGGCCGCGATCAGCCCGCGCCGGTGATCGAAATAGCGGCGGCCGGCGGCGTAGGTGAGCACCACGGTGCCGGCGCCGATCAGCGACTGCGCCACCAGGATCGGCGTGACGCCCTTACCGAGGGCGGCGATGAGGAGGGCCAGAAAATAGGCGTAGAGGGGGCTCTGGACGAGCGCCTCCGGGCCGATCCAGTCGCCGGCGACGATGCGTTGCGCCCACTCGAAGTAGAAGCCGGGATCGAGTTTGTCGGGGATGACGAGCGGTGTGCCGCCGACCTGCGCCACAGAGATCAGCCGCAGAACGAGCCCCAGCAGGGCGCCGCCGGCGACCGGCACCCAGGAGGGAAGAGGTTTTTTCTCAGCCGGGCCGCTGGCGTGGTTCACGCCTGCTCGTCCTGCATCTGATCGAGCCGCTCGAGAAACTCCGGCTCGACCAGGACCTCGCGCGGCTTGCTGCCGTCCGCCGGGCCGACGATGCCGTTCTCCTCCATGGTGTCGACCAGGCGCGCGGCGCGGGCGTAGCCGAGCTTGAGGCGGCGCTGAATGTGGGAGACCGAGATCTGCCCCTGCCGCACCGCCAGCCGCACCGCCTGATGGTAGACCGGATCGACATCGCCGTTGCCGCCCCGCCCGCCGGCGGGCCCGCCCTGTGTTTCGTCCCGCGTCACCGATTCGTCGTACTGCGGGCGGGCCTGCTTCTTGAGGTAGGCGACGATGCGGGCCGCCTCGACCTCGGTCACCAGGGGGCCGTGCAGACGGACGATCCGCGACGAGGAGGGCGGAATGAACAGCATATCGCCATGCCCGAGGAGATGCTCGGCGCCGTTGGCGTCGAGGATCGTCCGGGAGTCGACCTTGGAGGAGACGCGCATGGCGATGCGGCAGGGGAAGTTGGCCTTGATCACCCCGGTGATGACGTCGACCGAGGGGCGCTGCGTCGACAGGATCAGGTGGATGCCGACCGCGCGGGCCATCTGCGCCAGCCGGGTGATCGACTCCTCCACGTCGGCCCCGGTCGTCATCATCAGGTCCGCCAGCTCGTCGATGACGATGACGACGTAGGGGAGGACGGCGGGGGGCGTGCCCTCGACGGCGCCCTTTTCCAGCGCCCGCCGCACGTTCAGGTTGTACTGCTCGATGCCGCGCACGCCGGCCTCGGCGAGCTGCTTGTAGCGCCGTTCCATCTCCACGGTGGCCCAGCGCAGCGCGTTGGCCGCCTTCTTGGTGTCGGTCACCAGGGGCGTCAGGAGGTGCGGCGAGTTCTCATAGACGCCGAGCTCCAGGCGCTTCGGGTCGATCATGATCAACTTCACTTCCTCCGGGCTCGACTTGTAAAGCAGCGAGGTGATCACCGTGTTGAGGCAGACGCTCTTGCCCGAGCCGGTCGAGCCGGCGATCAGAAGGTGCGGCATTCTGGCCAGATCGACGTAGTAAGGCTCCCCGTTGAGCTCCTTGCCGAGCACCAGCGTCAGCGGCGCCTTCGCCTTCTGGAAGCGCTCGTTGCCGATCAGATCGCGCAGGCTGATCACCTCGCGCGCGCGGTTCGGGACCTCGATACCGACGGTCGACCTGCCGGAGATGCGGTCGATACGGATCGTCTCGGCCTCGATGGCGAGACAGAGATCATCCGCCAGCGAGACGACGCGGCTGTACTTCACGCCGGCGTCCGGCTTGAACTCGAACACCGTCACCACCGGTCCGGGCTGAATGGCGATCACCTGGCCGTTCACCCCGAACTCGCGGCATTTCTCGGTGATGAGACGGGCGATTTCCACCAGCTCTTTCTCGTCCACCGGGGCGGCGTTCTCCTGGGCGTTGAGCAGCGACAGGGGGGGAGGCGAGTAGCGCGCCAGCGATTCGATGAAAGCGAAATGCGGCTGGGGATCGGACGGGCGCGGCGCCGGCCCGGGCGGATCGGCCGGCAGCGGACGGACGGGGCGGCGCGGCAGGCGCGGCGCTTTCCTGGTCACCTTCGGCGCGGGCGCCTCGCCGGACTCGGTGGTGATTGGAATGGCGCTGGCGGCGTTCGGCTCGAGCGGCAGATCGATCCCCCGCCGGGGGCCGCCGGCCTTCTCCCGCCGTTCCTGCTGGCGCCGGGTCAGGTCGCGGCGCAGCCGCTCCTTGCGCCGTGCCTCGCGCTGTCTGAGCAGCGACAGCCAGAGGCCGCCGGCGAGCCGCGCCAGGTGACCGTAGGCCCGCCGTACCCCCGCCAGGAAGGTCGAGCGTCCGAGCAGCAGGAGGCTCGTCCCCGCCAGCGCGATGGCGACCACGAGAGCCCCCCAGCGATTGAGGAGTCCGGCCAGGGCGCCCGCCGCCACCCCCCCGAGGAGGCCTCCGGCCCGCCCCGTCGAGGCGGGACCGTGCGAGCCGAACAGGAGGTCGAGACCGGCGGCGCTGGAGACGACCAGAAGAAAAGAGCCGAGCAGGTGCGCTGCCGCCCGCTGCGGACGGCGCCAGAAAACCTTCCAGCCAAGCAGGAGCAGGAAGGCCGGAGCGAACCAGGCGGCGTAGCCGAGGGTCTGGAAGAGGATCTCGGCGGAGAACGCCCCGACCATCCCGGCGAAATTGTCGACCACCTCGCCGGCCGACCAGTGCCCCAGCGGCCAGGGGACCGGGTCGGCCTCGCGGTACGAGGCCAGACTGAGGACGACGAGGACGGCGACCGCCATCAGGAGGATCGCCAGGGCCTCGGTCCAGATGCTGCGGGCCGCGCTCGATTCGCGGCGGGGAGTGGGGGATCGCCTGCGCGAAGGCATCGGTCGGGATTCTACCATTCTCCTGACTAGGTCTCGATCACCGTCGCCATAATCATCGGCCGCCGGTCGAGCCGCTTGCGGAAATAGCGCTTGAGATCGCGCTGAATCATCGCCTTGATGACGCCGCGATCGGCCCGTTCCTCCGGGGTGGCCGCCATGACCGTGGCGCGCACGATCCCGGCGGCGGCGCGCAGCAGGTCGCCCCGGGTCCCCTCGAAGACGAATCCCCGGCTGACGATTTCCGGCTGGCCGATCAGCGCCCCGGTCTGTTTGTCGATCGCCACGATCGCCAGGACGATCCCTCCCGCAGAGATGTGCCGCCGGTCGCGCACCACGATCTCGTCGACCTCCTCCAGGGTGCCGTCGATGAACACCCGGCCGACGGAGATCCGTCCCGCAACGCGCCCCTGCCGGCGGCTCAGCTCGACGACGTCGCCGCTCTCGGCGAGCAGGATCCGCTGGCGCGGCAGGCCGGTGCCTTCCGCCAGCCGGGCGTGGTTGTAGAGCTGCCGGATGTCTCCGTGGATGGGGATGAAATAGCGGGGCCGCGTCATGGTCAGCATGATGCGCAGCTCTTCCCGGCTGGCGTGCCCCGACACGTGGTAGGGGAGCCGCCCGCCGAACACCACCTCGGCGCCGCGGCGGTAGATGTGGTTGATCACCCGGTTGATCGGTTTCTCGTTGCCCGGAATGGCGCGGGCCGAGATCAGCACCACATCGCCCGGCTCGAGGGAGACGTGACGGTGGTCGTCGAGGGCGATACGCGACAGGGCCGACATCGGCTCGCCCTGGCTGCCGGCGGCGACCACCACCAGGCGGTCGGGCGGGTGGCGGCGCGCCTCGCGCGGCTCGATCAGCAGGCCCGGTGGAATGCGCAGGTAGCCGAGTTCGCTCGCCACCTCGGCGGTCGAGGTGAGGCTGGTGCCGAACAAGGCCACCTTGCGGCGATGGGCGGCGGCGGCGTCGAACACCTGCTGCAGGCGGTGCACGTTGCTCGAGAAGGTGCTGAAGATAATGCGGGCCGGGGCGCGCCGGAAGATCGACGCGATGCCCTCTCCCACGCGTCGCTCGGAGGGGGTGAATCCTTCGACCTCGGCGTTGGTGCTGTCGGAGAGGAGGGCCAGAACCCCCCGATCGCCGCACGCGGTGAAGGTCTGGAAGTCGAACTTGCGTTCGTCGATCGGGGTCTGATCCATCTTGAAATCGGCGGTGTGGATGACCAGCCCGGCCGGGGTTTCGATCGCCAGCGACAGGGTGCCCGGAATGCTGTGGGTGACCTGGATGAAGCGGATCCGGAACGGCCCCAGCTTCACCGTGCCGCCGGGGCGCACCCGTTTCAGGTGGCGGCTGTGGGGGAGGTCGTGCTCGCGCAGCTTGCGGGCCGCCAGGCCGAGCGTGAAGTCGCTGCCGTAGATCGGGACGCGCACCTTCTCGAACAGATACGGCAGGGCGCCGATGTGATCCTCGTGGCCGTGGGTCAGGATGATGCCGCGGACTTCCTTCGCATGGGCGACAAGGTAGGAGAAATCGGGGATGACGATGTTGACGCCGAGGACCTGCTCCTCGGGAAACATGAGGCCGGCGTCGATCACGATCAGATCGCGCCCGCTGCGCAGCACCGTGCAGTTGAGACCAAATTCGCCGAGGCCGCCGAGCGGGATGATCTGCAGGGTCTGGCGGGTGGTCCGGACTTTGCCCCCCCGGGCAGGAGTGCTCACCGGCGTATTATAGCGCCTCCGCCGCCGGCCTCACGCGCTGGTGCGCCGGGGGGCAGGTCAGGGCTGTTTTTCTTGCCAACGGCGTGATTACCGTTCGCAACATGCATGGAAACGGAGAGATCCTCGAGTGGCGAAGGCAAATCGAGGAGGCCGACCTCTGTTGGGCCGAGGATCTACACCACGGGACCGGTCCTCGACGGAGAACCTCCGTTCTGGCAGAGCAGCATCGCTACCGAAACGCCCGCCGAAGCCGAACTGGCAGTGGCAGAGCAGAAAAAGGCCGGCGACGATGGAGTCAAAGTCCTCGGGAACATCTCGACCAAGGGCTATGAAGCGGTGCTGGCCGCAGCTGCCAGGCATGAGATTCCTGAGATTCCCGTCTACGACCACGCTCCTACCCGCCTGGCCTGGAGAACGCGCTGAATAGTGAGCAGCGGTCCTTCGAGCACATGTCGAACTTCATGGCTGCACTCCTCTCCGATGACTCCCCCGTACGCGATCTGATCGTGATGGTCTGGAGCGAACGCACCAAGCTCAACCCGCTGACCGGACGGGTCATGAACAATCCACCGTACGGGGGTGCGAACCCGGGGGGGATCGTGTCCTTGGCGGAAAGTACTGCAGCAGCCGGCGTTTGGATATGTCCGACGCTCGTCGTGTGATGCTCGTCGTGCACCGTCGAATTGTTCTCGTCCGATATTGGTGACCCGACCGCCACGAAGCGAAGCTGCCGCACCATGCTCCACTCGGTTGGCGTGATGCATGAGGCAGGGGTGCGACTGCTGGCCGGCACCGACTCACCCGGCCTGTTCGTCCTGCCGGGTTTCTCCGTGCACGAGGAGCTGGAGATCTTTGTGGAGGCCGGCCTGAAGCCGTTCGAGGCCCTCGCGGCGGCAACGCGCGATGCGGCGGAATTCCTTGAAGCATCCGACGAGTTCGGAACCGTGCAGGTTGGGAGAAGGGCGGATCTGATACTGGTGAAAGGGAATCCGCTGGAGGATGTGCGCCATACTTCGGAACTGGCGGGGGTGATGGCCAACGGCATCTGGTTTTCTGAGCATTAGCTTGATGCGATGCGTCGAGGACGCCGCCAGAGGCTACCGAGAGGCAGCAGCCTAAGCCCCGATTCCTGAGGGCAGAGGCGAATAGCTCACAGACCAGGGAGGTCGCCGATCCGTGACTGAATTGCATCAAGCCAATGCACCTGACGGTCCGCTTCGCGGCCCGCAGGTGATTGGCAAGCCGTTGGGCAGACCAGACCGGGCACGAGAGGCGGACCATCCCCGGGGTGGTAGCGCCAGCGCATCAGATCGGAGTAAGCTGAGAGCATGAGGGCCCGGATCTACGTCGACGCATCGGTAGTTGGAGGCTGCGAGGACGACGAGTTCGCGGAGCAATCTGTACGTCTCACGGAGTGCTTTGTCCGTGGCAAATCCGTGCTGGTCGTGTCCGACCTCTCGGTGCAGGAGCTGGCGCCCGCGCCGGAAGCGGTCCGCACGCGACTTGCTTCCGTGCCCGAGGCCCACATCGAGGCACTCCAACTTGATGCCGAGGCCAGGGAACTTGCCGTGGCATACATCGCGGCTGGGGTGCTGACGGCCAGGATGCGCGCCGACGCCCAGCACATCGCCATCGCGACCGTGGCCCGCGTCGATGTGCTGGTAAGCTGGAACTTCAAGCATATCGTCAACTTGCAGCGGATCCACGGTTACAACTCCGTGAGCCTGCGCAGAGGCTATCCGATGCTCGAGATCCGGACACCACGAGAGGTGCTGACTGATGAGTAAGACCGAGAAGAAGTTCGACGCGGTTGCCATGATGCGAACCGCTCGAGACAGAATCTCCGCAGAGATCGAAGGCATGTCGCTCGAGGAAGAACTGAAGTGGCTCGCCTCGCAGGAATTCCAGGATCCCTTTCTGAAACGCCTGCGGGATCGAGCTGCCCAAGGCGATGCACCTGACGGCGCTTCGCGCCGCAGGTAATCGCCAAGACGTTGAACGAAACCGCTTCGCGGTGAAGTTCTCACACCTCGGAGCAGGTGCTTGCGTCGGTGACGTTCCTTCCCCACCTGCTCATTCGTCGTTCAGCGGAGCCACCTCACGCTTGGATAAGGACTAGCTGTTTGTCTCCCAACTGGTGGTCAGTGAGGCATCGGGCGGCAACGAAAAGGCGGCTCGAGAGCGGAAGACGCCCTTCACATCGCAGGCGCCGCGGTCCACGGAGTAGAATACCTCCTGACCTGGAACTGCAAGCACATCGCAAACGCAACGATGCGCCAAGCCATCGAGGGAGTGTGCCGAGAGGTCGGCTACGAGCCGCCCGTGATCTGCACGCCTGAGGAGTTGATGAATGACGAGCGGAGTTGATGACGAGATCGTCGAGGAGATTCGGCGCCGTCGGCAGGCTCATGCCGAGTCACTCGATTACGATCTGAAGCTGATCACCGAAGATCTTCAGCGCCAGGAACGGGAGCTTGGCACGCCGGTGGTGATGCGACCATGTCGCAAGCCGCAAGTGGCGCCCAAGCGGTCATCGGCCTGACCAGCATGAAGCTGGCGGATGTGCCCTGTCACGGGCCCGGCAGTCAGGAACCAGGGCGACAGCCGCCAGAGGGCAGCAGGCCGCTGCCGCGCCGCTCCCTCCACAGACGGCTCAGGTCGAGGAATCGGTCCACCGGCACCTCTTCGGGGCGCATGCCGGGCGACAGACCGGCGTCCCCGATC
>CBDUYA010000115.1:0-9037 GCA_965371335.1 uncultured bacterium
GCATCGACAGGGCCGGCAGCGGAAGTTGCGCTGCGGTCAACTGCCCCGCAAACGCCTCCGACAGCTCCGGACTCAGAAGCGTCATGGGGCCGGTCATCAGAAAGATGACCGCCAGCATCAGGCGGAGACCACCAGCCGGCCGATCGTCCGAGGTGACGCGGATAGCATCCATCGACACGTCAGGAATCCTTCGCTCGGTGTAGTTCGTCGATCCAAAGGACGGTCCAGGTCCGGCCACCATCCTCCGAAATCGACATCGTGCGGCGCCAGCGGTCATTGCCGAGGCGCTCGGAGGTCAGCCGCGATTCGCGCGTGCGATCCGGCGTGGTCACTCGCCAGATGCTGCGGTCCCCGTTGGCCTCGCCCTCGAGGCTCGAGAACCGGCCCCGGTTCTCGCTGGTGTAATGCCGCACCCAGCGGCCCTTCGCCTCGTTGAAGACCTGGACGGCAAAGCCGCGGTAGACGCCGCCCCCATGGGTCACCTCGATATGCCGGATTTGCCCGGTCCCGCCCAGGATCGCCTCGATCCGCATCGTCATGCGGGCCTCGCTGCCGTCGGCGCCATCCCGGCGAACCCCCTCCCAGACCCCCAGTGTCCAGTCGATATCGGAAGCCGTCTCTGCTGCTATCGTCCCAGGGAGAATTGCGATGGAACCGGCCAGCAGCAGGCTGCCCGCCGCCACGAAGCAATGTTGTAGACGGCCCATCGTGGTCTCCTCATCATTTCAGGTCGGCCGCCGATATGGATCAGCCGATCGGCTTCACTATCAATCGCGACCGACTGCGTCCCGGCACGCTTTCCGGGAATCCCAGTTCAGCGATTCGAGGAACTCGCGGATGCCGCGGGCGAGGGTCGCGGGCGCTTCCAGGGTCGGCGTGTGACCGGAGCTTTTGACCTCGAAGACGTGGGACTCGCCGATCGTCCGGTCGAGGAATGCCACCCTGCGGTGCAGGTCGGGATGATCGAGCTTGCCGACCACGAGGAGAACCGGCGCGGTGACGTCGCCCACCCGTTCGAGCAGGGGCGTCTCAGAAGTGCGGCGGAGTGATGCGTCGCCCGACGTCAGCTTGTCGTACCCTTCCTCGATCAGTTTCCTGGCGCGCCCGCGGCCCGATGGATTGCGCGGCGCTGGAATGAAGTAGGCATCGAAGAAGATCGCCTCGACGAACTGCTCTGCGCCGGAGGCGAACGCGATGGCCAGCCGGTCCACCCGCTCCTGCATCGCTTCGGAGAACTTCCAGCCGTCGATGAAAGGCGCTACCGCGACCACGCCCTGCACGCGGTCCGGGTACGCCAGCGCGAATTCGAGAGCGAAGCCTCCCGCCGCGGAATTCCCCACGACCACTACCCGGTCGATTCCGAGTTCGTCCAGGATCGAGGCGAGGTCGCCGGCATCGGCGAAGGATGCCTTCGCCATGTCGGAGCGCCCGATACCGCGCGGGTCGAAACGAATCGACGTCACCTCGTCGCCGAGAGCGCGGCTCGCCTCCTCCCACTGGCGCGAATCCATGCCGCTTCCGCCGCCGATAAAGACTACCGGACAGCCGGTGCCCTCCACGGCGTAGTAGAGCCGTTCTCCGTCGTCACCGAGGAAACGGTCGACGGAAGGATCGGCGGCGCCGATGACCGGCGTGGGAAGTGCGCAGCAGCAGACGGCCAGAATCATCGACAGTGCGGACCAGCGGAACATCAGAATGGCTCCTTTCTGGCTCAAATCGAGGCCCGGCGGGCCAGCAGGACCGGCTGAAAGAATCGACCCTCGAGGCGCCGGATCTCCACGAAGCCGGCGCGGCGCAGGAGGGAGAGGAGCGTGTCGATACCGACCGCGTAATAGCGGGTCCGGCCGGCGGTGATCGTCCGGCCCCCGTCGTTGCTTTCGTGCAGGAAATAGATCGTCAGGTCGTAATGGTCGCCGTCGAACTCCCAGCATTGAAAAATAATGTAGCGCCCAGATTCGGTGACGCGAATGCCGTGCGGACGGATCTGCAGCGGGGTTCGATCTTCGCGGGCGTAGTCACGGAGCGTGATCAGCGTCGCACCGCCCGGCCGCGTGCAGGCATAGAAGCCGCGGAACGCCGCCAGCAGCTCCTGATCGGACAGCAGGTGGGGGACCGAGTTGTCGGCGCTCAGCACCACATCGAAGTGCTGACGATGGCGTTCTCCGCAACGCCGCATGTCGCCAACGGAAAAATCGATCGTCAGGCCGCGGCGGGCCGCCTCTTCCCGAGCGCGGCTGACCGCGGCGGCCGACAGGTCGGACGCCGTGAC
This sequence comes from uncultured bacterium, assembly GCA_965371335.1. GTDB lineage: Bacteria > Acidobacteriota > Polarisedimenticolia > Gp22-AA2 > Gp22-AA2 > CBDUYA01. The sequence goes on from CBDUYA010000115.1 coordinate 2,270, forward strand.
GGTGTGACCGAGCTGGGCGAGACCGAGCGACTGCGTGCCGATACCGCATGAGACATCGAGCACGGAGATCGGTCCCGGCCCCAGCGCCTCCCGGATGATGCCGTCGAGGGCAGCGGCCTGATCGCGAATGCTCTCCTCCCAGTCCGCATAAACCAGGTGGTAGAGCGGGGCGATGGTGTCGTACAGCTCCGCATCGGTGCTCTTCGGCGGGCCGCTGCGCCGGTCAGTCGCTCCCGGCGCCGCCCTGCGAAACGGACTGTTCCTGTCCGGCATTCTCCTCGCGCTCCCTTTCCTTCGCCTCGGTCACCATACGGCGGACGTCCGCCAGCAGCTCCGGCGCGTCGTACACGACGCCGTTCACCAGGGTCCAGCGCACGCCGCCGACCCGGCCGACCTCGCCGGTCTCGTCGTCGAGGCGGATGGCGCCGGTGCCGTACAGCACCTTGAAATTGGCGAGCGGATTCTCGTCGACGATCACCAGGTCGGCCCGCTTGCCGACCTCGATCGAGCCGATCTCCTCCTCCATCCCGAGCAGCTCGGCGCCGGTGAGGGTGGCGGAGCGCACCACCTCGAGCGGATGAAATCCCGCTTCCTGCAGCAGCTCCAGTTCGCGGATGTAGGCGAATCCGAACAGCTTGTAGATGAATCCGGCGTCCTCGCCGGCCGCGATCCGGCCGCCGCGGTTCTTGAATTCGTTCAGGAAGGTCATCCAGCGGCGGAAGTTGTCCTTCCATGCGATCTCGTCGGCCGTGGTCCAGTCGAACCAGTAGGCACCGTGGGCCTCGCGGCTCGGCGTGTACCAGCGGCTGAGGGTCGGGATGGTGTAGTCGTCGTGCCATTCGGCCCGCATGGCGCGCATCAGGTCGCGGCTCGCCTCATAGATGGTGAGGGTCGGCACCAGCACGAACTGTCGCTCGATGAGCGTCGTCATGACCTCGTTCCACTTCGCGCTGCCGGGCGCCGCCGCCTGCTCCCACAGGCGACCCGCCTGCCCGAAACGGTGCTGCTCGTCGTTGTAGTTGTAGCCGGTCGGGTAGTGCTGGATCGTCCTGTCGGCAAACAGCGCCTCCGGCAGGCCGTACCAGTGCTCCATGCTGGTCAGCCCCCATTCCGAGGTGTCGAGGACGTTGACGCGCGCCACCGACAACTGGGCGTGATGGCAGGCGGTCTCCAGGCCGCGCTTGCCGGCCTCGTCGAGGGCCGCCTGCATGACGTCGGGCGGAGCGCCGGTGAACTTGATCCCGTCGGCGCCGGCGTCGGCGATCGCGTTCACCCAGCGGCGGGCCTGCTTCGCCGTCGTGATGCTGCCGGGCAGTTCGATGTCGACGGGGAACAGCGCATAGGCGGCGATGCGCGGCGCGGCAATCTCCGCCGCGGCGCTGCGCGCCTTCTCGTTCAGCGTCCAGCGCAGGCCGTTCCCCGAGCCGACGTCGCGTATGGTGGTGATGCCATGTCCCATCCAGAGCTTATAGACGTACTCGGCCGGCGGCACCTCGCCGGCGAGACCCTGCAGCGGGGTCGCGATGTGCGCGTGGGCGTTGATGAAGCCGGGAAGGACGTACATGCCGTGGGCGTCGATTTCGTGCTCGCCCTTGTCGGGCCGCCGGCTCTCCTTGATCGGCACCTTCGGGTAGCCGACGCTCACCACCTGGGCGATCCGTCCTTCTTCGATCACGATGTCCATCGGACCGACGGGCGGCGAGCCGGTTCCGTCGATCAGGGTCGCGCCCCGGATGACGAGGCGGCTGAATGGCCCCTCGCCTCTCCGCCGATCGGGCGCCGGCGCGGCGGGGGGGAGTCCCTCGCCCTCGAGCTGGGTGATGAATTCCTCTCCCGGAGCGGGCGGATCTTCCGCGCGGGCCGGAGCGATGGCAACGCAGGAACAGACCATCAGGGTCAGGCAGATAGTGGCTCTCGCACTCACAGCGGCTCCTCTTCGACCGTCACATTGATTCGCCGAACAGCGTTTTCACTCGACTCCGCTTGCCGGGACAGGGGCGACGAAGTGACAGCTTACGCGAGGTCCGGGGGATTAGGAAGGGTGGGGATACAGACCTGCGCGATCGGGATATGCCCCGGCTGGCTGGCGACGCGCTGCAGCCACGCCCGCACCGCGGGATAGGGTTCGAGGCTGAATCCCCCCTCGGGGGCGACGTGGGTATACCCGTACAGGGCGATGTCGGCGATGGTGTAGCGATCGGCCGCGAAGAAATCATGATTGCCGAGATGCCGGTCCATCACCCCGAGCGCCCGGTTGCCGCCCTTGCGCTTTTCGACCAACTGCTCTTTGTGCTTCTCCTCCGCCTTCAGATAGTGACACCAGAAGCGGGCGACGGCGATGTACGGCTCGAGGCTGTACTGCTCGAAGAACATCCACTGCAAGACCCGCGCCTGCTGCCGTCGATTGGCCGGCCAGAGCGGGGTCCCCTGCGCGAAGTGGAAGAGGATGGCGCCCGATTCCGGCAGGAATTCCCCATCCTCGAGCTCGACCATCGGGACCTTGCCGTTCGGGTTCTTCGCCCTGTACTGCGGCGTTCGCTGCTCCCCCTTGACGACATCGACCTCGACGATCCGGAAGGGGATCTCGGTCTGGGTCAGCAGCAGGCGCACCTTGTAGCAATTGCCGGAGCTCTGGAAGCTGTAGACGGTCAGCATCGCTCGCTCCGCCGCTCAGGAAGCCGCGCCCGCCGACGCGCCGTCGAGCGCCGCGAGGAGATCGGCCAGCAGGTCGTCGGTCCCCTCGAGGCCGACCGAGAAACGGATCAATCCGTCGCTGATCCCCGAGCTGGCGCGCTCTTCGGGGGAGAGCGCCGAGTGGACCGCCGCCGCCGGCCGCACGATCAGCGATTCGGCTCCGCCGAGGCTTACCGCGACGGCAGGGAGCTGCAGCTTCGCCAGAAATGCCTCGGCCGGCTCGACGCCGCCCTTCAACTCGAACGACATCATGCCCCCGAACCCGTCGAGCAGCCGTTTCGCCCGCTCGTGCTGAGGGTGGGCGGGGAGTCCCGGATAATTCACCCTGGCGATCGCCGGATGCTCCACCAGCCTCGCCGCGATGCGGCCGGCGCTCCCGGTCTGGTGTCCGACCCGCAGCCCCAGCGTCTTGAGGCCGCGCTCCAGCAGGTAGCAGCCGTGCGGATCGAGGCTTCCCCCCAGATGATTCAGCGTGAGCCTGGCCTCGTGAACCCGCTCGGCGCTTCCCGCCATGCTCCCGACGATCAAATCGTTGTGGCCGCTCATGTACTTGGTGCAGCTCTCCACGACCAGGTCGAACCCCAGCGTGATCGGCCGGCAGTTCACCGGACTGGCGAACGTATTGTCGATGACCGATACGAGGCCGTTGTCCCGGGCGAAGGCCACGACCGATTCGAGATCCGCCAACTGGACCAGCGGATTGGTCAACGTCTCAACGTAGATGAGCCGCGTGTTCTTCTGCAGGCACGCCTTCCAGGTGCCGGGCGCCTGGGGATCGATGACGGTTGTGGAGATGCCGAGGCGGTGGAGATCGTGGTTGATCAGGCCGGTCGTGCCGCCGTAAAGGCAATCCTGCACCAGCATATGATCCCCGTTGGAGAGGATGCTGAGGAGCGTGCATGAGATCGCCGCCATCCCGCTGCCGGTGACCAGGGCCGCCTCCGACTCCTCGAGCGCCGCGATGCGGGCGGCGAGCACCTGGTGGTTCGGGCTGTTGCTGAGGCGGAGGTAGCCGACGTCATGGTAGGCCTCTCCGTGGTATTCGAAGGTGGTCGACTGGAAGATCGGGGTGACGACCGCGCCACGAAGGCGCGGCCGGAGCGACCCGGCGTGCAGGCTCTTGGTCTGGATCTGTTTCATATGCGCTCCTGTGGTGGCCGCGAGATGTTCCGGCCCGGTGCCGTTGTATGCCGGCAGTGTACCCCGCCTGTCCCTGGTTCACCTGCTCTCAGGCGGGAAAATACGCGCCCAGTCGCGTTTCATGTCAACGACTGTCCATCCTTTCGCCTGTGCTTCATCGAGGCCCACGTCGAGACGGCCGATGCTGGAATTCCGGTCGTAAGCCCACTCGCGGTCGGCATCCGTGTGATGAACATAGAGGCAGAAGCGCTCACCGCTGCCCGCAGCGACCCACTGGAGCATCTGCAGGTCGCCATCGGAGTTGCCGAACGCGGCGATCGGGCGACGGCCGATGTGCTGATTGATGCCGACCGGTTTGCCGGCTTTGTCGTCAATGAAGTTGATCTCCGGCAAGCGCACGAGCACCGGCGTGCCGTCGCGTAACGCGAGCTCCGTCCTGATACTGCTGCCAACGACCTGCTCGGGTGGAATGCCGTAGACCCTTTCGGTCCATGGGCGCATGAACTCGATGCCTCCGCCGGAGACGATGTAGGTCTTGAAGTCGTTCGCGCGCAGATAGGCGAGCAGTTCAAGCATCGGCTGGTAGACCATGTCCGTGTAGGGACGGCCGGTCTTCGGGTGCTTCGCCCCGGCCAGCCAATCCTCTACGGTTTGCGAGAATTCCTCCGTTGTGTTGCCGGCGTGGGTCGCCATGACGAGTTCGAGCAGCGCGTGCTCGCCGCCGGCCAGGGCCGTCTTGAGATCACCTTCGAGCACCGCCTTGAAAGGCTGCTTGTCTTTCCATTCGGGATGCCCGGGCGCCAGCGCTTTCACCCGGTCGAGCGCAAATGCGAGTTGAAAATACATCGGCTGTTCGGACCACAGCGTGCCGTCGTTGTCGAACACCGCGATGCGCTCGGCCGGTGCGACATAATCAGAGCCCCCTTTCATGGTCACCTGCGAAACAAACTGGACGATGGACTGCTTCGCTGCGCCGTCGTTCCATGAAGGCAAGGCATCGGGGGCCGGTGATGCTCCTCGACATCCAAACAGTAAGGCCAACGACAGAGTAACGAACAAAAAGGGCGTTCGATCTATGGCACGTCTCGCTTCAAACATCGTGGTCGACAATTGTGCTCGCTTCGTCTTCATCTGTTCCCCTCACGGCTCGCTTCGAGCGTCCTTGCGCAGATTGGCCCCGATGAGAACGGCCGATGCACCGCCGAAAATCGGCATGTTTGTCGCCACGAGGGCCGGATCGTGCCGCGCCACGATAAGACCCGCTAAAATGAATGCCCCTCCGAGAATCAGCGCAGCCCAGACCCTCGCCCGTGAGGCGCCATAAAATCGATGGTCGATCGCGCCCACGGCCAACATCGCAATCGCCATGACCAGCGGGCCGGCCAGCACGAGCCAGCGAGAATGAGAGGCAAGTTTCGCCACCACCGTCGAGCTGACCACGCCGGCGGCCAGGAGAATCGGCCCAATCCAGTGCCACTTCATGCGATCATCCTCCGTTCCTCAAAGAGAGTCTAACGTTTCCTTAAGCTGCGGGGCGGGCTGGCGCGGGCCTGGCGGAGCCATGGCCAGTGCCAGGGTCGTGACAGGACAGCCCGGCTGCTTCAACCTCCGTGTCTATCCGGACTGCAGCTATCGCTTGTTGGACATCTGCGCCGCCACGTCGTGGGAGCTGTGTCCCGGCCGTGTGAAAGCGGAAACCCTTATCGCCCCGTAGTATACGCTCTTGCCGGGGGTAGGACTGGTGGCGGGAGACGGCCACCTTGCCGTGTCCTCACGCGGGGGCGGGCGGCGCGGCGACCCGGTGCCGGGGCGGGGTGAGAGGTGTATGATGCCCCGACCCTTTCCCGGAGGCTAAACTGTGTCGGAGTCAGGTACCGATTGGAAGGTGCAGTTCTCTGGTTTCGGAGGGCGGGTCTACCTCGATTGCGCCGCGCAGGGCCCGTTTCCGCGGGAGACGGCCGAGGAGGTGCGCCGGGCGCTTCGCTACAAGGAGCACCCGGAGGAGATCCCCGACGGTCTCTCCGGCGATCTTGCCGAGCGGGCGCGGACAGCGGCGGCGCGCCTGATCGGGTGCCATCCTTCGAGCATCGCGCTCGGCACCGGCGCCTCTCACGGCACCAACCTGGCGGCGTACGGCCTCCCGATCGCCAAGGGGGACGAGGTTCTTATGGCGCGCGGCGAGTTCCCGGCGCTCGTCTACCCGTTCCTGAACCGCGAGCGGGAGGGGATCAAGGTCCGCTTCGTCCATCCGCCGGCCGGTGGCCGCATCGTCCCGGCGGAAGAGATCATCAAGGCGATAGGACCCGAAACGAAGGTCATTGCCACCAGCCTGGTCCAGTTCGCGACCGGGTACCGGACCGATCTTCTGGCGCTCGGCGATGCCTGCAAGGCGCGCCGGCTGTTCCTGGTGGTCGACGGCGCCCAGGGGATCGGCGGGATCGATTTCCGCGTGGGGGACTTCCCGATCGACATCCTGGCGGTGAGCGGGTTCAAGTGGCTGTTCGGGCCGTACGGCAGCGGCTTCACCTACGTCAACCCGCGCATTCTCGAGAAGGTGAGGGTGAAGGATATCAACTGGCGCCGCATGGAGGGCGCGACCCACGCCGGCCGGCGCAGCGAATACCACATGCGCCACGCCGAGGGGGCGCGCCGCTTCGATATCCCGGAAGCGGGCTCTCATCTCCACGCCAGCGCCTTCGCGGCGTCGGTCGAGTTTCTCAACAGGGTCCGGGTGCCGACCGTGGAAGCGCATGTCGGCCGTCTCTTCGATCGCCTGATCCCGGGGATCGAGAAAACCCCCCTGACCATCGTTTCCGACCTGAGCCCGAAGCGTCGCTCCAGCATCATGGCGGTGGAGGGGCCGAACCTCGATGCGACCCTCCGCATCTTCCGCAGCGAGCGGGAGGCCGGGGTCATCGTCAGCCTGCGGGAGAA
>CBDUYA010000116.1:0-8992 GCA_965371335.1 uncultured bacterium
GTGGCGGCCGGCGCCGGCCGGCGGCGCGGAGGGAGGCGCTCCGGTCGCCGGCCGGCGGCGCCGGAGGAGGGCGCCGAGAGCGGCCTCGCCCGCCTGGTGCGGGGCAAGTTCTTCGTCGACGAGGCGATCGACGCGGTGGTACTGCGACCCTACCGCGCGCTCTGCCGCTTCGCGTCAGCCTTCGATACCTGGGTGGTCGACGGCCTGGTCAATGCCGCCGGCATCGGGACCGATCTCGCCGGGGAAGTGGCGCGCCTGGTGCAGACCGGATACGTGCGCAACTACGCGCTGGCATTTTTCCTGGGGACCGTTCTGATCCTCTACTTCATTCTGGGCTGATCGATGACCCTGCCGACGCTCCGCGAAATCGGGTTGCTCCTGCCGATGCTGCTGCCGGCGATCGGGGGTCTCTGGATCCTCTGTCTCGTCGCCCTGCAGCGCCGCCGCGACGTGCGCTGGCCGGCGGCGCACGCCATGATCTTCCTGGGACTCTCCGCCGTCTGGGCGATCCTGCTGCTCGGGCATGGCGTGCGCGAGGAGGTCCTCGGCGGCGCCATCGTGATCGATCCGCAGGCGATGGCGTTCCATCTTATCTTCCTGATCGTTGCGTTGCTGACCGTCCTGTCGGCAGCGGGGCATCTTCAGGGGGAGAAGATCTGGCAGGGGGAGTTCTTCGCCCTGATCCTGTTCGCCGTCTGCGGCATGTCGGTGATGGCCTCGAGCGAAAACCTGCTGTCGATCTTCATCGGTCTCGAGATCCTGTCGATCTGCCTCTACGTGCTGGCCGGCTTCACGCGCGATCGGGTCTACGCCATCGAGGGGGCGTTGAAGTACTTCCTGCTCGGCGCCTTCTCCACCGGCTTCATTCTCTACGGCATGGCGTTGTTCTACGGGGCGACGGGCGGGATCGACCTGCAGGGCGTCGCCGCCGCGGTGGCGGCGGGCCGGGGGGGTGAGGTCGATCCGCTCCTCCTGGCGGGGGCCGGGCTTCTGCTGATCGGCATGGCGTTCAAGGTGGCGGCGGTGCCGTTTCACTTCTGGGCGCCCGACGTCTACCAGGGCGCGCTCGCTCCGGTCGCCGGGTTCATGGCGGCCGGCACCAAGGCGGCCGCCTTCGCCACCCTGCTGCGCATCGTCACCGTCGGCCTGTCGGAATCGCCGATGCGGGGGCAGTGGATCGCCATTGTCTCCGCCATCGCCCTGCTGACCATGGTCGTCGGCAACCTGATCGCCCTGGCGCAGCAGAACATCAAGAGGATGCTCGCCTACTCGAGCATCGCCAACGCCGGTTACCTGCTGGTCGCAGTGGCCGCCGGCGGCAAGTCGGGTAACGGCTCGGGCGCCGTCCTCTTCTACCTCGCGGCCTACGCGCTGATGACGGTCGGAGCGTTCGCCGTGGTGGCGCTGATCGGCCGCGGCGGCGAGGGAGAGCAGGGCCACATGATCAACGCCTACGCCGGCCTGTCGCGCCGGCGCCCCTACCTGGCGGCCGGCATGGCGATCTTCATGCTGTCGCTGACCGGCATCCCGCCGACCGCCGGCTTCATGGGCAAGTTCTACATCTTCAAGAGCGCCGTCGACGCCGAGATGTACCTGCTGGCGATCGTCGGTCTGGTGATGTCGGTGGTGGCGGCGTTCTACTACCTGCGGGTGGTCGTGCAGATGTACCTGCGCGACCCGTCACCACAGGCCGCCGCCACGCCGTTCAGCCCCTCCGAGGCGCTGGCGATCGCGCTCGCCTCCGCCGGCACCCTCTACATCGGCCTCTTCCCCTCGCAGTTGTTCGAGCTGGCGCGGCTCGTGCTCTAGCGGAAAATGCCCGACTTGAGTGTTGGTGGCGGCGCGTAAACTGTTACTAGATAAAGAATTAGCCCTTGTTCGGTGGTCCGGGGGCCTGGGGGACGACACCCCGGGCTGAAAGGCCCGCGATGATTGAGGATTCGGCCTCAGCCCGAGGACCGACCAACACGGTTGTCGGGCATTTTCTATTTGGTTGACAGGATCCCCGGATCGGGGTACTAGAACAGGGTAATCAGCGGTATGCCAGCCGGGCAAGGCCGATTCCTCGATTCCTTCTCCCGGGGGGGCTGACAGCCCAATTCACGTCGCCGCGTGGCACCTCACTCGAGGAGGTGAGTGATGGAGCGACCTTCGCTGGCTCGGCTCGGGCGGCTCTTCCTGCTATTGTCGGCAGTTGGTGTTGTTTCCCTCGCCGTTTCCCTCCTGTTGTCGCAGACGGATTACATCTATCAGAAGGGCGAAGCGGACGAAGGCCTCAGCCGGTTCGAGCAGGTCCTGCTCGAGGAGCAGGAGCGCCGGATGGCGGGCCGTGCCCGTCCCCGTACGTTTCCTCCGCACCCCGAACGGGCGCCTTTCGGCGGTCCGATCGCGCCGCGCTACCTGCAGGGCGCCGAGGCTGAAGGGAAGCTGCTGACGCCGTGGGGGCACGTCTCCTGGAATGAAGGGGAAGACGACCTCTCCTCAAGCTTCCCGCTCGAATTCCACCTCGACCCGAATGATCAGAGCCGGGATGAACGGGGCCGGCGGCTGGCGCCCGGCCTCAACTATATCCGTCTGAGCAGCGATGCACTGGCCGCGCGGGGGAGCGCTGCGGTCATCGGCGGCCTGTCGCAGACGGCGCAGATCGTCGGCGTGCTGCCGCAGCGGACGCTCGTCATCTACGTCGCGGCGAAGCACCCGTCGGCCATCTGGAACGATCCGGCGGTCGAGCTGACCCGCCCGGTGGCGCCGTACGAGAAGGTGGCGGTCGACTACGGCGTGCGCCCCGAGATGAACCGACACGAGGCGGAGACCCCGCACGTTCTGGCCCGCATCACCTTCGTGCCGGGCCGGTTCGACGAGCGGCTGCAGGAGCGCATCGCCAGGATCCCCGGGGTGAGCGAACTGTCCGCCGAGCCGTTCGGCGGCGGAGCCACGGCGCGGCTCGGGACCGCGGCGCTGGCGCGGATCGCGCGGCTGCCCGCGGTGCTGCGCCTCGAACCGGTGCGCGACGTGATGACGTTGAATACGGAGAACGCCCCGACGGTGCAGATGGGATCGGCGGAGGATGGCCTGCTGACCCGGCCGTTCGACCTGGCGGGGGTCGACGGGGGCGGGATCGACACCAGCGGCGACGGGCGGCGGATCAACGACGGCAGCGACGCGGTGCCGCCGCAGATCGTCCTGGTGACCGACAACGGCCTCTCCCTCGACACGCCGAGCTTCTCGCAGACGGCGACCGAGGTGGTCGGCATTTCGCCGTCGATCCCGATCGGTCCGTCGCATCGCAAGGTGCACGCCATCCAGTTGGTCGAGGACAACGGGACGAGCTGCGACGCGCCGCTGTCGGGGGCGGGGACGCACGGCAATATCGTCGCGGCGGCGATCGCGGCCTACCCGAGCGAACTGGGGTTCTTCGCCAGCCCGCTGCGGTCTGGAGATGGAGGGGTGCCGCGCCTCGCCAACCTCGACGGCGTCGCCCGGGGCGCGCGCATCCTGATGCAGGATGTCGCCGGTCCGGAGCGCTGCACGATCAACTCGCTGATCGAGCGGGGGGGTGACTTGGCGCCGGGCGCGTTGTCAACGCGACTGAACGAGGCGATCTGCCCGTCGGCCGGGGGGAGCGGGGCGTGCGCCGGGATCACCGGCGGCGGCGACGAGCTGCACCTGGCGGTCTTTCCCTTCGGCATCCCGAACTTCGGACTCAAGTTGCAGGTCATCGACCCGCCCTACTCCCAGGACGCGGCCGACATCGACACCTTCCTCTACAACAACCGCGACTTCATGGTGGTGATGCCGGTCGGCAACGATGGCGGGCTGATCGGCAACAACCGTCTCGGCCTGGCGATCAACACCTTCCCCGACTTCTTCACCGGCACCAACCTCGATGACGACGGGAACAATCCGGTGCCGATCCAGATCTCGGCGCCGGCGACCGCCAAGAACATCGTGGCGGTCGGGGCGTCGACGAGCGACTGCTTCACCGTCTTCGGGGTTGCCGACTGCGAGGGGGCGATCGCCCGCTTCTCGTCGCGCGGGCCGGCGACGGTGCAGTCGCTGCGCATGGCGCCGATGATCACGGCGCCGGCCTTCGATCTTATTGGGGTTGGTCCGAACACGGCCGGCGTGGCGGTGTTCCGCAGCCGGGACAACGACAACCTGCCGCCGGTGGAAGCGCAGCTCGACGAGGGGAACTTCGGCACCTCCTACGCGGCGGCGTATATCACCGGCGCCGCCGCCGTGATCCGCGATTACTTCGCGCAGGGGTTCCATCCGACCGGAGCGCGGGTCGATGCCGACCGGGTGCAGAACGTCTCGGGGGCGCTGATCAAAGCGGCGCTGGCGGCCTCGGCCGACTTCAACGAAGGGGGGCTGAACCGACGGAACGAAAGCGCCGAAGAAGGGCTGCTGCGGCGCACGCGGGCCCTCGATCTCGGAACGGTCGCCGGCGTGCCGGTCGGCATCATGGGGAACAGCGAGCAGGGGTACGGGCGGGCGGTCCTGACGCACGTCCTGCCGCTGGCGAACTGGTCGAACGAGTTTATCCTGCATCCCGAGTCAGGGATGCCGCAGGAGTCCCCGGCCGCCGGCCTCCTCGCCTGGGACGCGATCGCCACCGGCGAGCCGCTGATCGACAATACGACGACCTCACGCACCCACACCTTCCGCGTCGGTGCTCCGAAGGTCACCACGACCGGCACCGGCGGCATGGCGGTGACCACCGGCCAGTTGCGCATCGCCCTCGCCTGGATCGACCCGCCCTCCCTGGCCGGGTCGGGCGGGCCGCTCACCAACGACCTCGATCTGGTGCTGGAGGGTCCCGGGCCGGACAACTGCCTCGAGGACGCCGATACGAAGCCGGACGGCAGCCCCTGCCCCGGGGGCAGCGCGAGCGACAACGTCTTCTATATCGGCAACCATTACGGGCCGGCGACGAACGTGGCCGCTCTCGATCAGTGGTCGATCGGCACAAGCGGCGCGCCGCCCGCCGGACTGAGCGACGTGAGGAACCTGGTCGAGGCGATCCACCTGACCGGCGATCCGGACAACGACGGCAGCTTCGACGAGTCGCCGCTCTACGTCGGCCGCTGGCGGGTGGCGGTGAAGCGGGGCGCCGGCGGGGCGCTGGCGGGGGCGATCACCATCCTCGGCCCCGACGAAGATACCAACGGCAACCACCGTCTCGATGCCGGCGAGGACGGCAACATGAACGGCCTGCTCGATCTGCCGGGACAACCGTATTCGCTCGTGGTCTCCGGGCCGGTCTTCCTGGCCGAAGCGCCGCCGCCGGCCGGGCCGGCCTCCTATCCGGAGAGCGCCATCACCACGACGAAGACCCGCTACGGCTGCGGCGACGATCTGGTGGTGACCGTTCTCGATACCACCGCGACGGCATCCCCGGCGCAGTCGACATCCGCCACCCTTTTCGAGGTGTTCGACGTGGCGGGGGCGCTCACCGACACCGAGTCCGGCATCGCCTTCAGCGCCGGCGCAGCGTCGGGACTGACCCTCTCGGCGGGGGTGCCGGTCCGTCTCGCCTCGCCGCCGATCGCCGGCAACGGCGTGCTGGAGGCGGGGACGGGAGAGACGATCGCCGTCACCTACGCGCCGCCGGGGCAGCGCGCGGTGAGCGCCCGTGCCGGGGTGAACTGCAGCCCCGACCTGATCAACGCGTTATTCGCGCCGGCGGGCGGCGCGTCGCTCGCCCGGCAGGTGACCGTGGGAGGGGGCTGCGACCAGGACGAGCATCTCGACGCCGGCGAGATCGTCACCTACGGGGTGGCGCTGCTCAACCGCTCCCGCACCGACGACTTCGCCGACCTGACGGCGCACCTGACCCCGTCGGGTCCGGGGGCGGGGGCGGTGCGGGTGATCGATTCGCCGCAGGAGATCGGGCGGCTGCCCGGCTCGGGGTCGAACTCCGTCTTCTTCCACATCTTCGTCGATGCGGCCGCGGCCGATGCGCTGCCGCTCGGCGACCGGGTCGTCACCATGACCCTCACCCTCGACTCGCTGGTGCGGGGGGTGCGGCTCGAGGAGCAGAGCTTCACCTTCACCCACGCCCTCAACTCCGACAGTGATGAGCGCTTCTATTCGACCGATCATCCGGGCGGCGGGCGGGAGGTGCGCGACCTGAACCGCAACCTGGTGATCGACCCTCCCGGCGTCGTCGACCCGGTCCTGCAGTTCGTCGTGCCGCCCGAGGATGTGACCTTCGCGTCGATGTTCGTGCCGACGACCGGCGGCCTGGTGAGCAACACGCTGGGGGAGGACCTCGACGACAGCGGCACCTTCAGCGGCAATGAGGCCGACATCATCCCGAACGGCGTTCTCGACGGCGGCATCCTCGATCAGCCGACCGGACCGGGCCCCGGCGATCTCGTACCCTGGAGCTTCGACCTGGGTGGCGGCGGGTTCGCGCCGTTCCGGCATCCGGGCAGCACCGCCGGCACCGGCGACATCGCCAACCACCCGGCGCCGATGTGGGAGCACAAGACGACCGGGATCTGCGGATTTCAGACCTCGGCGGGGAACGGCATGTCGGGGATCTGGCATACCGGGGACGCCGACCCGGCCACCCCGGCGGTCAGCGCTGCCGCCTGCGACAACCACCTGCGGCCGGATAATGTCGCCACGCCGGCGCTCGTCGAACTGGTCTTCGACGTTCTCGTCTCGCCGATCATCGCCAAAGTCAACCAGGAGGCCGACGCCCGCGGCTTCCCCTACGTGGTCGAGTTCCAGCGCTTCGGCGTGAACTTCAACATCCAGACGGTCGACGGCTACGCCGGCGGGGGCATTAACATTGACAACGACGTCGACGACGACGTCAACTCGTTCCTCGGCCAGCAGATCGATCAGTACTACGCCCGCCGCTTCGGGGGGTGGCCGTTCGGCGTCTTCCGCCTGGCGAGGCAGTACTTCAACGGCACCGGGATCAATCCCGGCAGCACGGTCCCCTTCGCCAGGACCTTCGGGCCGTTCCGCGACCGGGGCATCCCGGGCGTGGTCGACGGCGCCGACAGCGGCTTCACCGGCGTCTCCGGCGAGACCAACTTCCTGACGTTCGGGACCTGCTCCATCTCCACCGGTCTCTGCACGGCGCCGTTCGACAAGGTCGGCGACACCTGCACCGCCGACAGCGACTGCGACAGCAGGGCGATCAACGAGGCCGGGCCGGGCTTTCTTTCGTTCCCGGCCGAGGATCCGGTCGGCGGCCCGCCGGCGCCGGTGCCGGGGGTCTGCGACGGCGGTGCCAACGCCGGTGGCCCCTGCCAGGTCGCGACGCAATCAACCGATTGCCCCGGCTCGCTCTGCACCGAGGCGCTCAATTCGACCGCCGGGCCGGTGCGCAACTTCGATACCGGCCTGATCGGCTACGAAGGAGGTTCCGCGCGTCTCTTCTTTCCGGCCTCCAAGTACCCGGAGCCCGAGGAGCTGATGTTGATGAACCTCCACAAGGGGGGGCACTCGAACTTCATCCCCGGAGCCGCGGCCGACCGCTGGCAGATCGCCCTCGGCTTCTGGGCGATCGAGAGCCCCCCCGGCCCCCCCAGTAATGTCGATTACGGGGTGGGGGCGGACGACATCGTGTTCGAGTGGAAGGAAACCCACCCGGAGCACGAGTCGACCCTCGGCAACGCCCCCGCCTGCAGCCGCTTCGGCGCCCCGGGCGAGCCGGTCGGCGGGCAGTGCGCCTCCCTCACCGTCGATCGGACCACCCTGCACGACTGCAACGAGACGGTGACGATCATGGTGTTCGACGCCAAGTGCGTCACCCTCGGGCCGGGCAGCAGCGTCCCGCTCGGCGGCCCCTGCACCACTGACGCCGAGTGCGGCAGCGGCGGTGAGTGCACGGCGGCGAGGGCGGACGTCGAGGTGGCGATCGTCACCGACAGCGACGCGGTGCCGTTCACCACCGGCATCACCACTGTGTTGGCGCCCAACTCCAAGCGCTACACCCTCGAGGCGGTGCCGGGCGAGCCGGGGCTGTTCCGCGGCGAGATCACGGTGTCGACGGCGACCGACGATCCGAACCACGTCTTCAGCACGGCGGGGAGCGATACCTTCTTCACCGTCTTCTACGAGGACCCGCTCTGCGACGGCGACCGCGACGGGCAGGCGGCGGAGGGCGCCTTCGCCAACATCGATGGCGACGGCGTGCCGGAGAGCGGCTTCCCGGCCGCCTGCGCCGGCGGCGCGACCTTGGGCTGCAACGACAACTGCGACCGCGTCCACAACCCGCTGCAGGGAGATGACGACGGCGACGGCGTCGGCGATCTCTGCGACAACTGCCCCTTCGCGGAATCGACCCCGGGCGACCTGACCGTCGGTGTCTGCGACACCTCCACCGGTCTCTGCGTCGGCGGCACCCTCGACGGGGCTGAGTTCTGCTCGATCGATGCCGACTGCGATCCGCCGCTCGCCGGCCAGTTCGCCAATCCAGGCCAGGAGGATGGCAGGTTCGACGGGGTCGGCGACGCCTGCGATTTCGATGATGCCGATGGCGACGGCCGCCGCAATTCAGACGATCCCTGTCCGGACGTCTGGGGCACGGGCGGGCTGTCGTCGACCGAGATCTGCCGCACCCTCGGGGAGAACTTCGGCGCCACCTGCGACAACGCCGGCGGCCTCTGCGACAACGCCCCCGGCGCCTGCGACAACGCCGCCGGAGTGTGTGATCCTGAGGTGGCCGGGGTGTGCGACACCGGCACGGATCTTTGCACCGCCGGTGACGTCGGCGCGGCCTGCACCATGGACGCCGGCTGCACGGTCGCCGCGATGTGCTCGGCGCCCGGGGCGAGCGCTGGTAACCCCTGTACCATGAACTCCGACTGCGACGCTCCCGACCTGTGCACGGCCCCCGCGGCGAGCGCTGGTAACTCCTGTACCATCAACTCCGACTGCGACGCCGCCGCGACGTGCCTCGCGCCCGTGAGGAACGCCGGCAATTCCTGCAGCAGTTGTTTGCACCGGAATCGGATTATCACGGCAC
>CBDUYA010000117.1:0-8991 GCA_965371335.1 uncultured bacterium
CGCAGCGCTCCGCCTGATCGTCGTTCATCCTCTGCTTCGAGCGCGGCGTCGGGGCGGAGGTAGCCGCCTCCCAGCGCCAGATACAGATCGACCCGGTTCGCCAGACGCTGGCGCCGCACCGTCAGGACGGCCGCCTCAGAAGTCAGCTCCCGCCGCTGCGACTCGAGAACGGTGATGTATTCCTCGAGGCCGGCTGCGTAGCGCTCATCCGCCAACTGGCGCGCGGCGGCCGCCTGTCGCGACGACTCCTGCAGCCGCTCTTCCTCCTTGACCAGGTAGGCGTCGGCGGCGAGCGTCGACTCCACCTCGGTATATGCCCCGAGAGCCGCCGAGACATACGACTCGAGCGCCGCGTCGGTGCCGGCGCCGGCGAAGTCGACGCCGGCCCGCAGTCTTCCGCCCTGGAAGATCGGCTGAAACAGGTTCCCGGCCAGACGCCAGACGGAGAAATCTCCATCCACCAGATCGGCCAGTTGGTCGCTGACCGTCCCTCCGGAGGCGGTCAATGAGAACCGTGGGTAGAGAGAGCGTCTGGCCACCCGTAGTCTCTGATCGGCGGCCGCCAATCGGCGCTCCGCGGCGGCAAGATCCGGCCGGCGGGCGATCAGATCGGCGGGCAGACCGCCCGGAATCGTCGGCGGCACCGCCGGCATTACCGCCGGCTCCGGCATATCCCGTCCCGGATAGCGGCCGAGCAGCAGCTCGGTCTGCCGGATCGCCAGGTCCTGCTGCCGCAGCCTCGTCTCCAGCAGCGCCTCGGCAGCGGCGAGGTTCGACAATGAGAGCCTCAAGTCGAGAGGCGAGCGCACACCCCGCTCGTAACGATCGCGCACCTGCGCCGACGAGCGCCGCCAGCTGGCAACCGTGCGGCGCGACAGCTCGACCTGTTGTGCCGCCTCGGCGGCGGTCATCCACGCTTTGGCCACCTGCCCGGCGAGCGACAGCCGGGCGCCGGCGTAGTCGGCCTCCACCGCCTGCAGATCGGCGACGGCGGCGCGCGCCCCGGCGGCCAGCCGGCCCCACAGATCGACCTCCCACGCCACGTCGAGCGATGCACCGTAATTGTTCGACGTGGTGCTGAGCACCCCGCTTCCGCCCGGCACCGGCAAATCGACGAATGCCAGCTTGCGCCGGGCGGCGTCCAGGTTGAAGGCAACCGCCGGCTTCAGGTCGGCGCCGGCGATCGTCGCTTGCGCCACCGCCTGCTCGACCCGGGCGGCCGCGACCCGCAGATCGTGATTGTTTTCCAGCGCCGCGAGGATGGCCTGATTGAGATGCGCTTCACCGAACTCCTCCCACCAGGCATCGCTCACTACGGCTGCCGGCAGCGGCCGCGCCTCCCAATTCGCGGGGATATCCGCTTCGAGGGGCGGCCTCTGCACCGGCGCCGGCGAGACACACGCCAGGATGGAGAGTGCCGTGATCAAGGCCGCACCGGGCGCTCGCCACATCATCCGATCTTCACCTCGGCGCCCGGCGCCCGCATACCGGCGGCGCAGAATCCCAGGAGGGCCTCGAGCGCCTGGTCGGGGTCGAACCCGCCGGCGCCGAGAATGGCGGTGCAATCCTCGTGCGGACTGAAGGCGAGAACGTGCGCCATGGCGCCGATCATGAAGTGCAGCTTCCAGTGAAGGTCGCCGGCGCTCAGGCCGGGGAGCGCGCGATGGAACGCCGGAACGAAGCGCGTGATGACGCCCCTGAAGCGTTGCATGAAGAGCGTTCGCACCCGCGCGTTGGCGGCCGAATGCATCCTTCCCGCCAACTGCACGAAGCGGATGCCGGTCTCCCCCAGCGCCCCGATCTCGCGGAAGGCCGGCTCGAAGAAGGCGCGCAGCAGATCGTCGATCGCCTGGTTCGGGTCACGCGCCTCGAGCGCATCGAGCATTTCCAGCCGCTGCCGGTTGATTGGATCCAGGCGCCGGGCGAGAACGGCGGTGAGCAGCGCTTCCTTCGATCCGAAGTGATAGTGGGCCGCGGCCAGGTTGACCTGTGCCTCGGCCGTGACCGCCCGCATCGAGGTCCCGTCGAAGCCGTGGTCGGCGAACAGCTTTTCGGCCGCGTCGAGGATCCTTTCCTTCGTATCGCGAAGCGGAGCAGCGGCAGCCTGGGCCATCGGCCCTCCTGATTTCAAACGATCGTTTAAATCATACGTATGAATGCTTCCAGGTGCAAGCCCCTCCGCCCACGGCAATCGACGGGTCTCAAATAACCTCTTTATTTACAACTTTTAAGAAGCAAGAAAGAGGAGACAGGCTGGACGATCACCCCTTGTTTTTGAATTGCTCCTCCTCGGTCGAACCGCTGAGCGCGCCGACCGAGGTCTCACCACCCGAGATCAGCTCCATCACCCGATCGAAGTAGCCGGTGCCGACGAACTTCTGATGGGTGGAGGCCATATAGCCGTGGTCCTTCTCGTGGTCGAACTCTTCGGCCTGGAAGTTCGCGTAGGCGGTCATCCCCTTCTCCCGGTAGGAGCGGGCCATATTGAACATGCCGAGATTGAGAGCGTGGAAGCCGGCCAGGGTGACGAACTGGAACTTGTAGCCCATCGCGCCGAGCTCCCGCTGGAATTTCGCGATGGTCTTCTCATCCAGGTTCCCCTTCCAGTTGAAGGAGGGCGAGCAGTTGTAGCTAAGCAGCTTGCCGGGGAACTTCGCGTGCATCCCCTCGGCGAACTTCCGGGCCTCGTCCAGATCCGGCCTGGCGGTCTCGCACCAGATCATGTCGGCATGGGGGGCATAGGCAAGGCCGCGGGCGATCGCCATGTCGATCCCCCCCTTGACCCGGTAAAAGCCCTCCGCGGTGCGCTCGCCGGTCATGAACTTCCGGTCGCGCTCGTCGATATCACTGGTCAACAGCTTGGCGCCGTTGGCATCGGTGCGGGCGATCAGGATGACCGGTACGCCCGACACGTCGGCGGCGAGGCGGGCGGCGACCAGCTTCTGGGTGAACTCCCGCGTCGGCACCAGCACCTTGCCGCCCATGTGGCCGCACTTCTTGGCTGAGGCAAGCTGATCCTCGAAGTGCACCCCGGCGGCGCCCGCCTCGATCATCGATTTCATCAGCTCGAAGCAGTTGAGCGGCCCGCCGAAGCCGGCCTCGCCGTCGGCGACGATCGGCGCGAACCAGTAGGGGCCGTCCTGCCGCCGGTCGAGCACCTGGATCTCGTCGGCGCGGCGCAGCGCGTTGTTGATCTTGCGCACCACCGCCGGCACGCTGTTGCAGGGATAGAGACTCTGGTCGGGATACATCTTGTCGGCGAGGTTGGCATCGGCCGCCACCTGCCAGCCGCTGACGTAGATCACCTTCAGCCCCGCCTCGACCTGCTGCACCGCCATGTTGCCGGTCAGCGCCCCCAGCGCCGGCAGGAACTCCTCGCTGTGCAGGAGGTGCCAGAGGCGCAGGGCCCCGTGCAGCGCATAGGTATACTCCACCTTCAGGGTGCCACGGAAGCGCAGCATCTCCTCGACCGTGTAAGAGCGCTCGACGCCTTTCCAGCGCTCGTCGCTGGCCCACTGCTCGGTCAGGTGCGCAATGCGCTCCGGACTCACCTGGTGGCTGGCGATGAGCTTCTCCAGTTCGATCGCCCGTTGCTCGATGCTCAGCATCTCCCCCCCTCCTGTGGCGGTCTTCTTCATATGTCGATCTCGTTTTCTGCTCAATCGAGCTGTTCGTAGGCCCGCAGGGTCAGGAACTCATCGAACTGATCAGCGGAGATGATCTCGTCGAACAGATGCGACGCCTGCAGGTATTTCCCGAGACGGAAGCGCGCCTCGCCGAACTGCCGGCGCCACGCTGTCATCTCCTCCTGCAGGATCTGGTGAAACATGTCGAGGGTCACTTCGCGGCCGTCGTCGAGCACCCCTTGTGGATGCCGGATCCACTGCCAGATCTGGGCGCGGGAGATCTCGGCCGTGGCGGCGTCCTCCATCAGGTTGTATAGCGGCACGCAGCCGTTGCCACGCAGCCACGCCTCGAGATACTGCACCCCGACGCGCACGTTGGTGCGCAGACCTTCTTCCGTGATCGCACCCCCCGGCACGGTCAGGAGATCCTCCGCGGTGATGGTGAGGTCGTCGCGCAATCGCTCGATCTGGTTCGGCCCCGGCATGTGCCGATCGAATTCGGCCCGTGCCAGCGGCACCAGACCGGGGTGGGCGACCCAGGTTCCGTCGTGACCGTCGCGCGCCTCGCGCTCCTTGTCGGCACGCACGTTGGCGAGAGCTTCCTCGTTGGCCGCCGCGTCGCCCTTGATCGGGATCTGCGCCGCCATCCCGCCGATCGCGTGAGCGCCACGGCGATGGCAGGTCTGGATCGCCAGCAGCGAGTAGCTGTGCATGCAGTGCACCGCCATCGTGACCCGGGCCCGGTCCGGAAAGATGTAGTCCGGATGCCGCCGCAACCGCTTGATCATACTGAAGATGTAATCCCAGCGGCCGCAATTCAACCCGGCGGAGTGATCCCGCAGCTCGTGCAGGATCTCGTTCATCTCGAAGGCGGCAGGAATAGTTTCGATCAGGACGGTGGCGCGGATAGTGCCGCGCGCCATTCCGAGGGCCTCCTGGGCGGCAATGAAAACGTCGTTCCACAGCCGCGCCTCGAGGTGGCTTTCCAGCTTCGGCAGGTAGAAATACGGCCCCGTCCCCTTGTCGATCAGGCGGCGGGCGTTGTGGAAGAGATAGAGGCCGAAATCGAAGATGCCGCCCGACATCGGCTGATCGTCGACCAGAACATGCTTTTCGTTCAGATGCCAGCCGCGCGGCCGGACCATCAGAACGGCGGTCTGCTCGTTCAGCCGGTATTCCCGGCCGTCGGGGCTGGTATGCCGGATGTCACCGCTGACGGCATCGCGCAGGTTGATCTGCCCGCGCACCGTTCCCTCCCAGACCGGCGAGTGGGAGTCCTCGAAATCGGCCATGAAGACGCTGGCGCCGGAGTTGAGGGCGTTGATCACCATCTTGCGCTCGACCGGACCGGTGATCTCGACCCGGCGATCGCGCAGATCGTCGGGAATGGTTGCGATCCGCCAGTCCCCCTCCCGGATCTCCCGCGTCTCCGGCAGGAAGCCGGGCAGCTTCCCCGAGTCGAACTCCTTCTGCCGCTCGACGCGCCGCGCCAGCAGATCGTGGCGCCGCTCGCGAAAGCGGCGATCGAGATCCGCCACGAACGACAGCGCCTCCGGCGTCAGGATCGCCGCGAACTCCGGTGTAATCGGGCCGGTGACCCGGACCCCGTCGGGAGTGCTCGTCATCGTTGCCTCCTGGGCTTCTACCTGATAATCCCCCTGTGCGTCCCTTGCCGGCCGCGGCGCCCCCGCTTGCCGGCCTTCCTGAGCACGCACATCGCGCCGCCGGTGCTTTCCGCCGACGATTCTAGGGGAATGCGCGGGCTCCCGCAAAGGTTATTCATCTCAGCGCTTCACGGCAATTCCGTTGATCTCGAACCGTCCGCCCCACAGGAGAGGGCCGGACCCGATGAAGGCGCGTGCCGGAAAGTTCTTTTTGAAATATGTCCGGTAGACCGCATTGAACTCCTCATAGAGCGTCAGGTCGGAGCAGAACACCTGGATCGCCACCAGGTCGTCCATGGTGGCGCCGGCGAGTGCCAGCTTGCGGCGCATGCCGTCGAGCGCCAGCCGCGCCTCGTCCATCGGATCGGAGGGGGGCTTCCCGGTCTTCGGGTCGGTCCCGATCGTCCCCGCCACGTAGATCGTCTCGCCGGCCACAACCGCGTGGCTGTACGGCCGATCGTCGCCGCGGCCCGGGAGATTCAGGCGGCGGATGAATTCGTCCTTGCCGAGCAGCGCCCCGGCGGACAGACCGGCGACCAGGCAAACCACGCTACACATCAGAACGGCCAGACGGTTTCTCATCGCATTCCTCCGTGCGGGCACTTCTCCGCAGTAAGATCAAGTCGGGTCACGACGATCCCGGGCGATCGAGGTACATCCCCCTCAATGAGACGGATGGTCATCATTATTGCAATTTCCGCTGCACTCTGTAACGCGCCCGCCACAATTGCCGCGGAAGGGAGCTGCGCAGCGGACCCGGGCGCCGGCCCGGAGCCGTTCCCGAGCGGCCGGGTGATCGAGCGGGTGATCTGCGCCGCCGATCCCGATAGCAGCTACGCCCTCTATCTTCCTTCCATCTACACTCCGGACAGAAAATGGCCAATCCTGATCCTGATGGACCCGCGGGGGCGGGCCCTGGTGCCGCTGAAGCTGTTTCGCCAGGCAGCCGAGCGTCACGGCTATATCGTCGCCAGCTCGTACGACACGCGCAGCGACAGCCCGCAACCGGTCAACCGGATCGCCCTGCGCGCCATGCTGCCCGACCTCAAGGCGCGGTTCTCGCTCGATGTGCGCCGGCACTACCTGGCGGGGTTCTCCGGCACCGCCCGGGCGGCGTGGGGGCTCGGCAGCGCGCTCGGCGACCGCGTCGCCGGAGTGATCGGCGTCGGCGCCGGCCATCCCCCCGACTTCCAGATGCTCGACAGGATGCCGTTCGCCTACTTCGGCATTGCCGGAGCGGGCGATTTCAACTACGACGAAATGAGAGCCCTCGATGCAGCGCTCGATCCCTTCGGCACGCCGCATCGTTTCGAGTACTTCGACGGCGCGCATCAGTGGCCGGAGGCGACTGTCTGCGGCCGGGCGATCGACTGGATGGAGCTGCAGGCGATGCAAAGCGGCCTGCGCGACCGGGATGAAGCGCTGATCGACTATCTTCATGCGGCGATGATGTCGGACGCGCGGCGGCTGGAGGAGGCGGGCCGATCGTACGCGGCGTGGATCCGGTTCCAGGCGATCGTCGAGGACTTCTCCGGCCTGCGGGACACCGCTGAAGCGCGGGTAAAGGCCGGCGCTCTGGGCCGGCTCGACACGGTGCGCGCCACGCAGGTCCGGCATGCGGAGATCGCCAGGGAACACGCCACCTACCAGAACAGGCTTATGTCGTTCCTTGCGGGGCTGCACGGACCGGAGCGCCCGCCGCCCCTTTCCCGCTCTCTCAGAACCTTGCAGATCAAGGACCTGCAGCGGCGAGCGGAATCGGCCGGCGATCCGCTTGGCGCGGCGGCGGCGCGACGATGGCTGGAGAATGCCTATGTCCTGACCTCCTTCTACGTGCCGCGCGATCTTCTCGACCGGAACGAGCCGGAATTCTCGCTCGCCGCGCTGCAGATCGCCGCCGGCATCAAGCCGATCAGTGCGCGCATCTGCCTCGGGGAGGCGCGCGCTTATGCGCAGATGGGGAAAACGCGCAAGGCGCTCCGCAGCCTGGAGTGCGCGCTGGAAAGCGGCAGGATCACCGTGACGCAGATTGAAGCCGATCCCTATCTCGAGCCGCTGCGCCACGCCGACGGCTACCAAGAGTTATTCGGGTCGGTGGGCGACACGCCTTGATCCGCTACCTCCGATCTTCCTGGTCAGAGCTGGTCGACTCGACCTCGCTCTCCGGATCCCAGCCGATCTGCCTCAGCGCCTTGAGCGCGGCCTGTCCGACATGCATAGATGGGTCGACGAGGGCCGGAATGAGGGCCGGCACGGCGTGGCGAGCATGCGGACCGATATCCCCGAGCGCCCTGGCCGATGCAATCCGCACAAACTCATCGTCGTGGCTCAGCAGTGTGATCAGGCTGGGGATCGCGGTCCGTGCCTCCGAACCGAATAGACCGATGACCGTGGCAACCTCCGCACATAACCCGGGGTCCGGATCGGACAGCATTTCGATCAACGCAGGGAGCAATCGGTAGGCGGCTGACCCGAGGTTCATCAAACCTCGTGCTGCTGTATGCCGGACGTTTTCCTCCGGGCTACGGAGGGCCTCAAGCAATAGATCTGCGATACGCGGTGTGACCGGCTCGATGTCCATCAGGACGAACGATGCGGCTAGCCCCTTTTCCGGATCGCCCAGCGCGGCGAAGAGGATCGGCACCGCCGCCTCCGCCGGAGGACCAAACTGCCATAGGATTCTGCCACTCAACCGAAGGCCCTGCTTCTGTTTCTCCTGCAGCAGAAGCTCGACGACCGCCGGGATTGCCTCTTCCGTACCGATGCCGATGCTCGCAAGGGCCCGCACGACCTCGAAGCGGAACTCACGCTCCTCTTCCAGCTCAAGGAGGTCGATCAGCGCGGGTACGGCAATGCTCGCGCCCGGCCCTATCTGACCGAGTGCCCTGACGATCGTACGTCGCATGTTCAGGTCGGGATCGGACAGCGCCTCCGCCAGGACCGGCGCAGCGTTCTTCTGGTCAGGGCCGATCTGCTCAAGCACTCTGCTCGCCCCCTGTCGACTCCCCTCGTTTCGCATCGCTTCGATCAAGACCGGGACCGCGGGGACCGCAATCGGACCGAGAGACCAGAGTGGCACCTGGCCGACTGCCGCACCATCATGCGGCGTCACATATCGGCTAACGTGATGGCCTGAGAATGGCCGCCGCATCGCGTCTGTGAGCAGAAGGTCGAGCGCGGCGGCCGCATCGGGACCGATCGCCCCGAGAGCCACGGCAGCGCCATCCCGAACGCTTGCGTAGGGATCCTTCATAGCCCGCATTAACCACGGAACTGCGCCGGCAGCCAGAGGGCCGAAGCTGCCCAGAGCGGCGGCGGCCGCCGCTCGCACCCGCATCTCATCTTCGAACAGCAATTCGGACAGAATCGGCACGGCCTCGGCCGCCATCGGACCGAGCGTCGCCAATGCCTCCACTGCTACGCGCCGCACCTGGGCATCCCGATCGCGCAGCGTCTGTATCAGGTCCCCGATCGCCGGGGAGGCCGCCGAGCCGAGGCGGCTCAGCCCTTGCGCTGCCGAGGTTCGAACATGGCGGTTGGAGTGATAGAGCAGATCAAGGTAGCCCTCCATGAGCCCCGGCGTATCGGTCGGCATTTTGTACAGAGCGATGAGGATCTCCTCAAGCTTGTTTCCCCGGGGTGCGACGCCGGGAGCAATCGACACGCTGTGTCTATAATCCCCCATCTGATGTGAACCCCGC
>CBDUYA010000118.1:0-8937 GCA_965371335.1 uncultured bacterium
CCCAGATGACCGTGCCGTCCCCGGGGTCGTAGCCGCGGGTCTTCCCGGTGGCGCTGACGATCAACTGCAGTTGTCCGTCATGCTCGACCATCAGCGGCGTCGACCAGGAGGTCACCTCGTCACGATCGACCTTCCAGATCGTCTTCCCTGTCTTCCGCTCGAGGGCAACGAGGAACGACGGCCCTTCGTGATCCCAGTTGATGAAAACCCGATCGCCGTAGATCACCGGCGAGCTCCCCTCGCCGAAACCGCGGCGGGTCCGCATGTCGCCGAGATCCGTTTCCCACACGACCTTGCCGTCGAGATCGAGACCGTAGGTGCCGTACGAGCCGAACTGCACGATTAGCAGCTCACCGTCGGTCACCGGCGAAGCCGAGGCCCAGCTGCCATCGAGATGGGTCCCTTCATAGGGGGCGGTCTCGCGCAGCGTGCGGCGCCAGATCGTCTTCCCGGTGCCGCGATCGATCGCCATGGCGGCAAACTCGACTACGTGCGTCGGCTTCACTCCTTTTTTCTGTCTCCACGCGGGAAGCTTCGCCTCCGCCTGGCGGACCGCCTCGGGATTGACCGACTGGGCGGTCTTGACCGCCGTGACCAGGAAGATGCGCTCACCCCAGATGATCGGCGTCGACAGCCCGAGCCCCGAAATCGGCGCCTTCCAGAGGATGTTCTTCTCCTCGCTCCATTCCACCGGCGGACTGCCGTGCGGGGCGACACCGTCGGCGCGCGGCCCGCGCCACTGCGGCCATTGGCGGTCGTAGTCGCCGTTCGGACCGGCGATGAGGGGTGTCAAGATCGAAACCGCGAGGATGGCGGCGGGCAGCAGGCGTTTCATCGAGTTCCGGCGATGAGCCGCCAGCAGTAAACGATTAACGCCACGAACAGGGCCAGCGCCAGCCAGTCGGCGGCGGCGCCGGCCCACTCGATGCCGAGACGCCACGGCGTCTGCCCGCGCGTCACGGCGTAGCCGGCGGCCCCCGCGATCATGACGCCGATCAATCCCTCACCGCCGACCAGCCCCGAACCGAGCAGGATGCCGCGGTCGCGGCGGGCGATCCGCTCCTCCTCACTCCGCGCCCCGCGCAGGAGGATCAGGCGCAGCAGGCCGCCGAGAAACACCGGGAACATGGTCGACAGCGGCAGGTAGACCCCGACGGCAAACGGCAGAGACGGCACCCGGAACAGCTCGACCACGACGCTGATCGCCGCTCCGATCCCGACCAGCGTCCAGGGGAGCGACTGGGCGAGCACCCCGTCGATGACCAGCTTCATCAGGGTCGCCTGCGGCGCCGGCAGCTCCTCGCCTCCGAAACCGTAGGCGCGGGCCAGGAGCATCACCGTCAGCCCCACGAACACCGCCGAGGTAAGGACGCCGACCAGCTCGCCCGCCTGCTGCCGCCACGGCGTCGCCCCGAGCAGGTAGCCGGTTTTCAGATCCTGCGAGGTATCGCCCGCGATCGAGGCGGCGATGGCGACCACGCAGCCGACAGTCAGCGCCGCCACCTTGCCGGCGCCGTCGGTCCAGCCGAGAAGCAGGAAGAGCGACGAGGTGCCGAGAAGCGTTGCGATCGTCATGCCGCTGGTCGGGTTCGAGGTGACGCCGACCAGGCCGACGATGCGCGAGCTGACCGTGACGAAGAAGAAGGCAAAGATGATGACCAGCAGCGCTGCGACGGCCCGCCCCGCCACGCCGCCGATGCTGCTGAACGCCTGGGGGAGCAGCGTGAGGACGACGAAGACCACCACCGCGCCGATGCCGACGGTGCTCAACGGCAGACTGTGGTCGGTCCGCAGCACCGCCGCTCCGCCGCTGGCCGAGATGCGCTTCCGGATCTCCCGGGCACCGACGCGGAAGCTCTCCACCATCGTCGGGATGCTGCGCACCAGGGTGATCAGGCCGCCCATCGCCACAGCCCCCGCGCCGATGTAGCGCACATAGCGCGTCCAGAGGAGGCCGGGGGTCATCGCGGCAATGGTGAGCGTCGTTTCCGGGTAGAGCGGCTCCACTCGTCCCTCTCCCCACCACGCGATCAATGGAATGATGGCGAGCGAGGAGAGCAGGCCACCCCCCACCATCACGGTCGAGATCCGCGGCCCGAGGATGTAGCCGACCCCGAACAGGGCGGCGCTCACGTCGCACGAGATCTGGCCCTTCTTCAAGAAGGGGATGTGCAGCTCGAGCTCTCCCGGTATGGCACGGGCCCAGCCGGTGAGCCCCTTCAGGAGCGCGCCGATGCCGAGACCGAGAAAGACGTTGCGGGCCTGCGCGCCCCCCGTCTCGCTCGCTTTCAGCACCTCGGCGCAGGCGGTCCCTTCCGGGTACGGCAAGGTGCGATGCTCGCGCACGATGAGGAACTGCCGCAGCGGGATCATGAAAAGGACGCCGAGCAGACCGCCGCTCATCGCCAGGATCGTCATCTGCAGCACGCTGGTTTCGAAGCCCCACAGGAAGAGCGCTGGCAGGGTGAAGATGACCCCGCTCGCCAGCGAGCTCGACGCCGAACCGACCGTCTGCGACAGGTTCGCCTCGAGGATGGTGCCGCGCAGGCCGCCGGCGCGCAGCGCGCGGAACAGCGCCACAGTCATGACCGCCACCGGGATCGAGGTGGATATAGTGAGCCCGGCGCGCAGCCCCAGGTAGGCGTTGGCCGCGCCGAACAGGATGCCGAACAGGATGCCGGCGGCCACCGCCTTGATAGTCGTCTCCGCCGGCGATTCGGCCGGAGAAACGTACGGCATCACCGCATTCGCGCTCTCTTCGGCTGTCCGGGGAGTCTGGTCGCCGGTCAAGACGGATCCTCCACTGCCCTGCGTCGCCCCTGCTCCGGGACAATTAGCGCACTAATGTATCACTCGATGAAGGAGGCCCATCGTTTTTGTGCCCCGCCCGACGGGGCGGGCCGGGGGCGATCGAACGGCGGTGGAGTAGAATCAACCGTTTCGGGGGACCTGCGTGACCAGCCAGCCCGGCCAGAGCCTGCTGCACTACCGCCTGATCGAAAGGATCGGCGAGGGCGGAATGGGTGAAATCTGGCGGGCCGACGACACGACGCTCGACCGCCGCGTCGCCATCAAGATCCTGCCGCAGGAGTTCGCAGCCGATCCCGATCGGCTGGCGCGCTTCGAGCGCGAAGCGAAGCTGCTGGCATCGCTGAACCACCCGAACATCGCGGCGATCTACGGGCTGCACGAAGCCCGCTCGTCGAGCCCCGGGCCGGGCGGCACCCGCTTCCTGGCGATGGAGCTGGTCGGGGGCGAGGACCTCGCCCGGCGGCTGGCGCGACAGGGGCCGCTCTCTATAAATGATGCGCTGGCCGCCGCCCGGCAGATCTGCGAGGCGCTCGAGACCGCCCACGAGCAGGGGATCATTCACCGCGACCTGAAACCGGCCAATGTGCAGTTGACACCGGAAGGTACGATCAAGGTCCTCGATTTCGGTCTGGCGAAGACGCTGTCGCCCGCATCCGCCTCCGGACCATCGCGCCTGTCGAGGTCCCCGACCCGGACCTCCGGCGGCACCGCCGCGGGCATGGTGCTCGGCACCGCGGGCTACATGAGCCCCGAGCAGGCGCGCGGCGAGGCGGTCGACCAGCGGGCGGACATCTGGGCATTCGGCTGCCTGTTGTTCGAGATGCTTGCCGGCCGGCCGCCCTTCTCTGGCAGATCAGTCACCGACCTGCTGGCAGCGGTGCTCCGCGACGATCCACTCTGGGAGGCGTTGCCCCGCGGCACACCGGCCTCCGTGCGCCGGCTGCTGCGACATTGCCTCGCCCGGGATCCGCGCCGGCGGCTGCGGCACATGGGAGATGCCGGCCTGGTCCTCACCGACGTCGTCGCCGGAGACGACGCCGGGGGTGCGCCGCCACAGACCGCCGGCGCCACCCGACCGGCGCGACCCGCCCTGCCGTGGCTGCTCGGACTCGTTGCGATCGCGGCCATCATCACCGCGACCATGGTCATGAAGGGCCTCGCGCCTTCCGCGCCGGGCCCGTCCACGAGCGTCGAACTGCGCCTCGCCGGACTCGAAGGCACGACGAACCGCTGGGGCTCTCCCCCGATCGCCCTCTCTCCGGATAGCCGCACGATTGCGTATGTGGTGCAGGGGGTGGGGAACGGGTCGATGCTCGGGGTGCGCTCGCTCGACAACTACGAACGGCACCTCCTGCCCGGCACGGAAGGCGCCACGGGACCCGTCTTCTCTCCAGATGGCCGATGGATCGCATTCTTCACGAACGATGAACTGCGCAAGGTGCCGGTCTCCGGCGGCGGCGCTCAGATCCTGCACCACTTCGACCCTCCGGCCTCGATCCTCGGAGCGGCCTGGACTTCGGGTGATCAGATTGTCTTCGGGGTCGAAGGCGTCGGGTTGCAGGTGATTTCTGCAGCGGGCGGGGCCATGGAAAACCTGACGACCCCCGCTACGGAGAGCGGCGAGCGGCACCATGGGTTTCCCTTCATCCTGCCGGGCGGAAGGGATCTGCTCTTCATGGTCGCCGGCGGCCTCGGCGTGAGCGCTGCACGGCCGGCGCTGCTCTCCCGCGACACCGGCGAGTGGCACACCCTGTTGCCGGAAGGGCAACGCGGCGGCCAGCCGCACTACTCCCCCTCCGGCCATCTCGTTTATGCCAGCGGCGATCGCATCCTGGCCGCGCCGCTCGATCTGTCGACAGGAGAGCTGACCCGCACGCCGGTCGTAGTCGTCGAGGACGTCCAGGTCGACCCCGGCAGCGGCGTGGCCTTCTTCGCGCTGGCGCTGGACGGCACTTTGCTCTACCTGCCGGGTGTCGGGAACCATCTGGTGTGGGTTGATCGCCAGGGGAGGGAGTCGCCGATCATCGACGTCGCGGGCGATTACCTCCACCCGCGGATGTCTCCTGATGGTGGGAAGATCGCGATCCTTCACCGGGTTGGCGCCAACACCGATATCTGGGTCGTCGATGTAAAGAGAAGGAGCCTCGATCGCCTGACTCATGACGGCGATGGCTCCGCACCGTTGTGGACAGTCGACGGGATGAGCGTGACCTTTGCACAGGTTCGGCCGGGCGCGACCAACATCCTCGTGCAGAGGGCCGACGGCAGCGGCGAGCCAATCATCGCCCTCGAGGACGGGGAGGAAAACCGGCCGATGAGCTGGTCGCCCGACGGCCGCGTCCTGGCCTTCGAGCGGCGCAGCGAAGGGGGCACATTCGACATCTGGTCGAGCCTGACCGGGCAGGGCGATCCGGCGCAACCGCTCATCGCCACCACCTTCAGCGAGGAATCCCCCCGCATCTCGCCCGACGGGCTCTGGCTCGCTTACGTCTCCAACCATAGCGGTGAGTACGAGGTGTACATGGCATCGTATCCGCAGCTCGATCGCCGCTGGAAGGTATCGAGCGGAGGGGGTACCGAACCGGCGTGGGGAGCCGGAAGCGATGAGCTGTTCTTTCGCCAGGGCCGGAGAATGCTGGTCGCGCCGTTGAGCCTGAAGAACGGCCGCCTGAACGTGGGGCAGCCTGAGCTGCTGTTCGCGGGGGACTACAATCGCTCGCAACAGGGCCACGCGCATTACGACGTCGCCCCGGACGGCCTGAGATTCGTGATGGTGACGGAGAATCCCGACGCGTTTCAGTTTCTGCGCCTGGTGCTCGCCTGGGATCAGGAGTTGACTGAGTTAATCCCGGAGTGATCGTGCCGAACCGGCTGCGACATTCGGCGTGAAGAGAGATGCGTGGCGCCGCTCAGAACAGCCAGCCGATATTCAGCCGATACCCGGTGAGCGACGTTGTGTCCGCGTCGAAATCGATCCAGAGCTGGTTGGCGCTCGCTTCGAGGTAGAACGTATCGGTCATGTCGCCACGGATCCCGATCGCCGCCGAGTAGGAGAAGGTGTTCTTGTCATAGGTCGGCTGCCAGGTGCCGCAGATGTATCCCCACCACGGATGCCACCAGCAGGTTCCGTTCGGCGGACCGCTCGGGATGTTGGAGTCGACGTAGGTCGATCCGAGGCCGGCCCTGATGAACGGGGTGACCCGCGTTTCCAGAAAGTTGAACTGGCCGATGATCTGGAAGGTGCTCGAATCGAGGGTGCCTGAGACATCGACAAACTGATCCGGGATCATATCCGGCATCCCATCATCTTGAGCGATCCTGGCATTAAAGTTCACATCGCTAAAGGTGATCTCGAACGCGAGCATCCACCGCTCGGTGAAGTTATAGCCGAAGGCGAAGCCGAAACCGACATCGCCGTTCAGATCGACGAACGTCCCGCCCTCTCCGTCGAATCTCTCGGAATCGACGTACGTAACAGGAATGTAGAACTGCCACTTCTCCCCGCGGTCGCTGTCGGCGGCAACGGCCGGAGAGATTCCGGACACCAGGCAGACAGCAACGAACAGGCCACACACCACGACGGTCAAAGGAATCCTGCGTCGATTCATCGTTCCCCCGTTCTGGAATCCCGGCGCGGATCATCCGCACCGCACCATCCATCTGCGCGCACTCGCGCCATCACTTTCAAGTCAGGAGGCCGCAGTCTACCTCAGATGGGGTCGCCATGGCACCCTGTTCCAGAAAGCAGCATTGCTGTAACATTTAATGTACCTAATTTACACCCGGTCGGGGATCCCCCGCCGGATCGGGGGAGGCGACCATGAAAGAGATCGTGCCCGGCATTCATACCTGGTCCTGGTTCTCCGCCGAGAAGGGGATCGATTTCAACGGCTTCTACGTGCGGGGGCCGGAAGGCGCGGTCATCGTCGATCCCCCGCCCTACGGCGAGAACGACCTTGGTCAGATGGATCGACTGGGGGCACCGCAGGCGATCGTCATCACCAACGGCCACCACCTGCGCAGGGCGCGTGACCTCGCGGCGCATTTCGGCGTGCCAATCCGGATCAACGAGGCCGATGCGCCGATGATCGACCCGGCGCCCGACGGCACCTTCAGCGACGGCGATGCCCTCCCCGCCGGCCTGACGGCGCTCGGCATCCCGGACGGCAAGACCCCGGGCGAGACCGCCCTCCACGTTCCGTGGGCCAACGCCGTGATCCTGGGGGACGCGTTGATCGGGAGGCCGGCCGGGAGCCTCAGCCTGCTCCCGCCGGGCAAGTTCAAAGACCCGGTCAAAGCGCGCGAAGGGCTCCGGCGTCTCATCGAGGTTTCGTTTGAGACGATCCTGGTCGGCGACGGCGTCCCGATCCTCCGGCGCGGCAAGGATGCGCTGCGGGAGTTTCTCGCCCCACCGGCCGCCCGATAGCCGCCATGGTGCCGAACCGAACAGCGCATCCATGTCTCCGGGGAATGAATCAGCAGTTCACATTCACGCCCGGCCTGATGTTGATTGCACTCGTCTGCCTGATCGGGTGTGGCTCCCCGTCGTCATCGCGCCATCGTCCGGCCGCGGACGGCGAGGCCGAGGTAACGGACGCCATCAGCGCGGCGGCCGCGTCCCCCAACTGGCCCTCGTTCCGCGGCCCCCATGCCTCGGGGGTGTCGGACGGCCAGAACCTGCCGGACCGCTGGGACGGCGAGAGCGGCCTCAACATCGCCTGGAAGACCCGCATCCCCGGCCTGGCGCACTCCAGCCCGGTGGTCTGGGGCGACCGGCTGTACGTGACCTCGGCGATCAGCAGCCGGCCCGATGCCACCTTCCGCCACGGGCTCTACGGCGACGGCGATGCCTCCGAGGATCACACGGTCCAACGCTGGCAGGTCTACGCACTTGACAAGCGCACGGGATCAATCGTCTGGGAACAGACCGCCCACGAGGGGGTGCCGAAGGACAAACGTCACATCAAGGCGACCTACGCCAACTCCTCCCCCGCGACCGACGGCCGTTACGTCGTCGCGATGTTCGGCTCCGAAGGTCTGTTCGCCTTCGACGTGGAGGGCAGGGCGCTCTGGCACCGGGACCTCGGCCGGCTCGACGCCGGCGCCTACGATGCGCCCGACTACGAGTGGGGCTCGGCCTCTTCTCCTGTCATCTATGGCGACCTGGTGATCGTGCAGTGCGACACGCAGAAGGAATCGTTCGTCATGGCGTTCGCTATCGCCACTGGCGAAACCGCATGGAAGACGGTGCGCGACGAGCTTCCCTCCTGGGGCACGCCGACCATCTATCCGGGCGCCGGGCGCACCGAGCTGATCACCAACGGCTCGAACTTCATCCGCGGCTACGACCCGCGCACCGGCGGCGAACTGTGGCGCCTCGGCGGCAGCTCGAAGATCACCGCCCCGACCCCAATCTTTCACGACGGCCTGATCGTCGTCGCCAGCGGGCGCTCTCCGGAACGTCCGATCTTCGCCATCCGCGCCGGCGCCACCGGCGACATCACGCTGGACAGGGGAGAAACCTCAAACGACTCGGTCGCCTGGAGCTGGGTGCGGCGCGGTCCCTACATGCCGACGCCGATCATCTACGACGGCCGGCTTTATGTTCTCGGCAACCGGGGCAACCTCGATTGCTACGATCTCGAGACCGGCGAGGAGATCTACCGCCAGCAGATCAAGCACGGCGGCGGTGGCTTCAGCGCTTCGCCGGTCGCCGCCGACGGCAAGCTCTACCTGCCGGGCGAAGACGGCGACATCTTCGTGGTCAAGGCCGGCGCCGAATTCGAGCTGCTCGCCACCAACCCGACGGGCGAACTGCTGATGGCGACCCCGGCACTCTCCGAGAGCATGCTCTACCTCCGGGCCGAGAAGCACCTGTTCGCCATCGGCGGGTGAAGCCCTTCGGGCTGGACTGGCATCACTCCTCGAACCAGCGCGCGATCCAGTCGCCCCAACGCCTGTAGATGTCCCTGATGTGCACCGGGTCGCCGGGGAAGTGGCCCGGCACCGGGTAGGCGACGAACTCCACCGGCGTGCCGGCATCGTCGAGCACGTGGTAGAGCTTGTATGACTCGGTGATCGGCACGCGCTGGTCACCCGTGTCGCACAGGATCAGCGTCGGTGTAT
>CBDUYA010000119.1:0-8927 GCA_965371335.1 uncultured bacterium
GGAAATCATCCGGCCGGAGGGAGGGCGCGGCAAATAAGTCCCACGGCCGGAAGGAGGGCGCGGCGAAGAAGTCTTCCGGCCGGGAGGAGGGCGCGGCGAAGAAGTCTTCCGGCCGGAAGGAGGGCGCGGCGAAGAAGTCTTCCGGGAACGAGGGGAGGAGCCGGTCGGCCCGTGGCCGGGATCGGGGGCGTTGAGCGCCGCCGGTGCGGAAGGTGGATCCAGCCGGCCGGCGCGGCGCTTTCTTGACCTTGGCGAGAGCCGTGTGATAGATAACCGGCCGCATGGCCACGCTGCCGATTCTGCGATTCCCGCACGATACTCTCCTCACCGAGTCGGATGAGGTGGAGGGGATCACGGCCGATCTCGAACGCCTCGTCGGCGACATGATCGAGACAATGCACGCTGCGCCCGGTGTCGGTCTGGCGGCCAACCAGATCGGCGTCACCAGGAAGGTGGCGGTTATCGACCTCACTTGCGGAGAGGACCCGCAGCAGATTCTCGTGCTCATCAATCCGCGCATCCTGGAGAACAGCGGAGGATACGTCGAGGAGGAGGGGTGCCTGAGCCTCCCCGGCTTTACGGAAAGGGTTCGCCGGCCGGACCGGTGCGTCGTCGAGGCGATGGATCTCGACGGGAAGGTGCGTACGCTCGAAGGGACCGGATTGCTCGCCCGGGCCTTCAACCATGAAGTGGACCATCTTCATGGCCGTCTGTTCATCGAGCACCTGAGCCCTCTGAAGCGCCGCTTCATCAAGAAGAAGGTTCAGAAAAAGATGCGCGCCGGAGACTGGCCGCTGATACTCGCCTGAGAGGCGCCGATGCGCCTGATATTCATGGGGACCCCCGAATTCGCCGTCCCTTCCCTGGCCGCCCTGGCGGATGCCGGGCACGACATTGGCGCGGTTGTCACCCGCCCCGATCGGCCGCGCCGTCGCCGCTCCTCGATCCCGGAGCCGTCGGCGATCAAACGGGAGGCGCAGCGGCGCGGCCACCCGGTCCTCCAGCCGGGGTCGATCCGGGATGCCGCGTTTGACGAGCGGGTCCGCGGGCTCGATCCCGAGATCATCATCGTCGTGGCCTTCGGTGCGATTCTGCCGCCGTCCCTCCTTAAGATTCCCCCCCGGGGATGTGTCAACGTGCACGCCTCGCTCCTGCCTCGCCACCGTGGGGCCGCGCCGATCGCGCGGGCGATCATGCAGGGTGACCGCAGGACCGGCGTCACCACCATGCAGATGGACGAAGGGCTCGATACCGGGCCGATCCTGCTCCAGGAGGCGTGCGCTATCGGGATGCAGGAAACGGCGGGAGCATTGGACGGCCGGCTGGCGACGGTCGGCGCCGATCTTCTGATCAGGACAGTGGCGCGTCTGCAGGCCGGCACTCTCACGCCGGTGCAACAGGATTCCTCCCGCGCTACGCTGGCTCCGCCGCTGCGCAAGGGTGAGGGACGATTCGACTGGAACGGTGAAGCGGAGTCGATCGCCTTCCTGATCCGGGGATGCAACCCGTGGCCGACGGCGGTCGTTCTGCTGCGTGGAGGGCCGGTCCAGTTGCTGCGGGCCGAGGTGGCGCCGGAACGGCCCGGAGAAGCGGAGGCGGCGCCCCCCGGTGCCGTCGTGGGGCTCGATCGGAGACGCATCCTGGTGCGTTGCGGAGGAGTAGCGCTGCTGGCGATCACGGAACTGCGCTTCGCCGGCCGCCGGGCGATGAGCGCTCACGATGCAGTGAACGGCCGGCTGATCGAGGTGGGAGAAACCTTTGCCCCGGCCGCGTCAGGGTGAGCCGGGAGCGCGCTCGACGGCGCTCACCATACTCGACCGCATCGAGCGGGCGGGAGATCACAGCAACACGCTCCTGTCGGAGCTCCCCGCGACGATGGACGGCCGGGATCGGGCGTTGGCGACCGAACTCGTCTACGGCGTGTTGCGCCGCAGAACGACCCTCGATCGGATCATCGGGCGCCTCGCCAGCCGCGGGCTGGAGGCGATCCACCCGCTGGTCCTCGATATCCTCCGCCTTTCGCTTTACCAGATCATCCACCTGACCCGCGTTCCCGCGCGGGCTGCCGTCAACGAAGCGGTGTCGCTGACGCGCGCCCGCTGCGGTGAGGGCGCTGCGAGCTTCGTCAATGGCGTTTTGCGGTCGGCCGCTCGCGAACAGGCGGGCGGACGGATCGCGCCACCGCGAAAGCCTCCGGCGGGCGCCGGTACCAGGGCGCTGGTGTCCTACCTGGAAGAAGTGCACTCCTTCCCGGATTTTCTGGTGCGACGGTTCGTGGCGCGCTACGGTCCCGGCGCCGCCGGGGAGCTGATGAGCACGCTCAATCGGCCGGCGCCGGTCGTGCTGCGGGCGGCGGGGAGCGGGAACAGTGAGGAACTGATCAGGCGGTTGAAGGTGGAGGGGATCCTGGTGTCACCCTCCCCCTGGCTGCCGGGGGCGCTGCGCGTCGACGAGGGGCATGTGCAGCATTCGGCTGCGTTTCGCCAGGGGGCCTTTTACATCCAGGATGAAGCTGCCCAGATGGTGGCTCTCTTGTTGCGGCCGTTGCAGGAGGGGGGAGGCTTTCTCGATCTGTGCGCCGCTCCCGGAGGCAAGTTTCTCTCGGTCATCGCTGAGCGTCCCGCCCGCCCGGGCGCAATCGTGGCGGCCGATCTGAGTGGAGCCCGACTGCGAAGACTGCGGCGCAACGCGCGACGCCTCGGAACAGGGTTGTATCATTCGGTTGTTCTCGACGCGACGAAGCCGGCGCTGCGACATCGGTTTGGCCGGGTCCTTCTCGACGCACCCTGCTCGGGGACCGGGATCATCCGCCGCCACCCTGAGATCCGCTGGCGGCGGAGTGAAGAGGAGATCACGCGGCTGGCAGATCGTCAGGCAGGGATGCTGCGGGCGGCGTGTGATCTGGTTGCCCCGGGCGGTCGGCTGGTTTACGCGGTCTGCAGCCTGGAGCCTGAAGAGGGGGCGGCCCGCATCGCCGAACTGCTCGCCTCGCGGGGCGACATGGAGCCGTTGGATGCGCGACCGCTGTTGCCTCACCGTGCGGAGAGCCTCGTCGAGCGGAGCGGATTTCTCGCCACGCTGCCTCATCGTGACGACCTCGACGGCTTCTTCGCGGCGGTGCTGCGCAGGAGAATCGAGAGCTGACGGTGGCGGCGTTGGCGGGTCTTAGACGCTGTGCTACCATTCCCGGCGGGCAGCGGAGTGGAGACTCCCAAAACAGTCGTGAAGAGGGCGATGAAGTTTTTCTGGGATAGCTATCTACGCCACCAGCTCATCCTGGCCTCCAAGCTCGCCCTCCTGGCCGGGTCGATGGCGGTCGTTGCCGCGCTCAGCGCTTACCTCACCGTGAAGATAACTCTTTCCGGCAGGGACGTCGTGATCCCCGACCTGACGGAGCTGAACGTCGCCGAGGCGACCCAGATGCTCGTCGAGCGGGGGCTCATTCTGGAAGAATCGGGTCGTCGCTACGACGCCCGCGTCGAGGAGGGAAGGATCCTGGCGCAGGATCCGCAACCCCATACCAGTATCAAGCTGCAGCGCAAGGTGAAGGTCGTCGTCAGCCTCGGCGACAAGGTGAACTCGATCCCGGATCTCAGGGGTGGCGCCGCGCGCAGAGCACAGATCACCCTCCAGCAGCAGGGGATGACGGTGGCCGGGCAGGTGTACGCCTATTCGCGGCGGGAAGAGGAGAACCTCGTGATCGGGCAGGACCCGCTGCCGGGCGTGGTCGGTCCTCGGGAAGGAAAAGTCGGATTGCTGATCAGTCGCGGTCGACGTCCGCGAACCTACGTGATGCCCGACCTGATCGCCCAGCCGGAGGCGACCGCAATCGATTTCCTGCGGCGTGCGGGTCTCCGGCCGGGGCCGGTGCGGCGCCGGTCGAGCCGCTTCTCCAGGTCGGGAACGGTGGTGGCGCAACGCCCCGAGCCGGGCTACCGCGTGCGCAGCGGTGACCTGGTCGTGCTGACGGTTGCGCGGGAGGCTGACGTCGATGACGAGTGAGCCAGGGACCTCAGCGGCGGACAGCGGTGTGCGCGGCACCACAGGTCGCCTGCCTGAAATGCCGGCTCTCGCCCCCTCCATTCTCTCGGCCGATTTTGCCCGGCTCGGTGAAGAGATCGCCGCGGTGGAGAAGGCCGGAGCCCGGCTCCTTCATCTTGACGTCATGGACGGCCACTTCGTGCCGAACCTGACGATCGGTCCACCGGTCGTCGCCGCCGTGCGGCGGGTGACCCGGCTGCCGCTCGACGTGCACCTGATGATCGAGAACCCCGATCTCTATATCGAGAGTTTTGCCAGGGCGGGAGCCGACATGATCTCGGTCCACCAGGAGGCGGTGCCTCACCTGCACCGGACCGTTGCCTACATCCGCGAATGCGGCGCAGCACCGGGTGTCGTGCTCAACCCTTCGACCCCGCTGACGACCCTGCATGAGATTCTTCCGGAGCTCGATTACGTTCTTCTCATGTCTGTGAACCCCGGGTTCGGCGGACAGAAGTTCATCCCATCGGTGCTCCCCAAGACGACGATTCTGAAGGCCATGATCGAAGCTTCGGCGCCCGGTGTGCGGATCGAGATCGACGGAGGTGTCGGTCCCGCCAACATCTCCGATCTGCTCGAGGCCGGCGCCGAGATGTTCGTGGCCGGATCCGCCGTGTACGGCGGCCGGGACCCGCGCCAGCGCGCCCGCGATCTTGTGGAGCGGCTCGCGCTGGGTCGCCGCGCGAGTTAGGGGCGGGAGATGGCGGTCCGCTCAGGCAGCACCCGGATCAGGGTGCGCTACCCCGAAGTCGATCGCATGGGTGTGGCGCATCACACGCATCACCTCATCTGGTTCGAGATCGGGCGCACCGAGCTGATGCGGGATGCGGGCCTGCCCTACGCGCGGGTCGAGAATGAAGGGGTGTTGCTGCCGGTCATCGAAGCGCGCTGTTCCTATCTGGCGCCGGTGCGTTACGATGAGTGCCTGACCATTCATACAGGACTCGAACCGCTCCGAGGTGCGCGGATCCGTTTTAACTACCGCATCGTGCGCGATGAGGACGGCGCCGTGGTCGCGACCGGAAGCACCACACACGCCGCGACGGATCGACGCGGCCGCCCGCGCCGGCTGCCGGCGTTCTTGCTGAAGCTCAGGGGTTGAGTGTGACGCACGATCGGGCCTGCTTCATCTGGTTGCGGCCGGTGGCCGCACTGCTCCTCATTGCGGCGCTGGGGTGTGCCGGCGCCTTCAAGGGGGGCAGCACCGAGCCGCCGGAAGTCGTGTACCGGTCCGTGCTCAAGAAAATGGAAAAGGGGAAGTACTTTAAAGCCCGCTCGATGCTTCAGGATGTGCTGCCCCGCATACCCCCCGACGATCGGGAGCTTCTGCCGCAGGTGCAGCTCACCATGGCCGACGCCTTTTACCTGGATGGAGGCCTGCTGAACTACGGCGAGGCGCTCAACGCCTATCGGAGCTTCCTGACCTTCTTCCCGACGCACGGCAGGGCCGATTACGCGCAATACATGGTTGGAATGTCGCTGTTCGAGCAGGTCCTGGCGCCCGACCGTGACCAGATACTGACGAAGAGGGCGATCATCGAGCTGAGCAAGGTTGAGGCGCTCTATCCTTTCAGCGACTACGCCATCGAGGCCCGGCGGACGATTCAGGCGTGCCATAACCGGCTGGCCGAACACGAGCGCATCGTGGGCCACTTCTACCAGCAGCGCAAGGCGTGGGAGGCGGCGATCGATCGGTACCGCAGTATTCTGGCGACCTTTCCCCAGTTCGACAATATGAACCTGGTCCTGCTCGATCTGGCGACCTGCCTGCTGCAGATCGATCAACGCATCGAGGCCGCCGACCTGCTGGACCGGTTGAACCGCGAGGATGCCGAAGGGAAGCTGGCCGGCCGCGGACGGAGCCGCCTGGAGAAATACGATCAGGAGCAGGCTAAGATGCAGAAAAAACTTAGGGCCTCATCATGACCTCCCGCCCGCCGGCCGAGGACCCCGGCCCGGCCCGCCGCCGGCTGACCGTCATCGTCCCGACCTACAACGAGGAGGAGATGATCCGCGACTGCCTGGAGTCGGTTCTCTTCGCCGACGAGATCCTCGTGGTCGACTCCTTCAGCACTGATCGCACACTGACCATCGCCCGGGAACTGGGGGCGCGCATCGTCCAGCGGGAGTTCGATTATCCGGCCGATCAGAAGAACTGGGCCATCCCGCAGGCGACCCACGAGTGGATCCTGCTGCTCGATGCGGACGAGCGGACCACGCCGGCGCTGCGGGAGGAAATCGATCGGACTCTGCGGGAGAAGCCACGGGCCGACGGATACTGGATTCGCCGCGTCAACTATTTTCTCGGCAGGCCGATTCAGCGTTGCGGCTGGGGGACCGACAAGGTCATCCGTCTCTTCCGCCGCGATGTGTCGCGCTATCAGGATCGGCGCGTTCATGAGGAGATCGATCTTCCCGAACCGTTGCCCGTCCTGGAGCATCCTCTCGAGCATCACACCTTCCGGTCGTTCGGGCAGTACTTCAGAAAGCTCGATCTGTACAGTGAATGGGGCGCCGGCCAGATGTACCTGAAAGGCCGCCGGGCGAGGGCCGTCGAGGTGCTGCTGCGTCCCGTCGGCCGGTTCATCAGAATGTACGTTCTGAGGCTGGGGTTCCTCGAGGGGGGGCGCGGCCTGGTGCTCTCGATGCTCGGAGCTTTTTCCGTCTACCTGAAGTACGCCCGTCTGTGGGAGCACGATATCCTTCAGGGCCTATCGCGAGGGCCGGCGAAGGCGGCGGGACCCCCGGGGCGCGAACCGGGCGGACCGATGATGAACGACGGGGAGCCAGGCGGAGGCAGGCCGTCCTCTCCCGATCGTCCCGGCACCGGGAGTGCCCCGACGCAGTTGCCCTGATGCTCCGCACGATCCTGCACCTCAACACCGAGCGGGGATGGCGCGGTGGCGAATCCCAGACGCTGGCCCTCGCCCTGGGGTTGAGAGAGCGCGGCTACCGATGTCTGATGGCTCTGCAGCCTGAGGGGGGGCTGCATGAGCGGGCGCGCGCTGCGGGCCTGGCGTGCGTTCCGCTGGCGATGCGGGGAGAGTTCGATCTCCGTGCCGCGCGGCGCCTGGCGGAGCTGATACGGACGGAACGGGTCGACCTGCTTCATTACCA
The DNA here is from genome assembly GCA_965371335.1 of uncultured bacterium. Taxonomy (GTDB): domain Bacteria; phylum Acidobacteriota; class Polarisedimenticolia; order Gp22-AA2; family Gp22-AA2; genus CBDUYA01. The sequence continues at coordinate 7,159 of CBDUYA010000119.1, forward strand.
TACGGCTCATGCGGTGACGCTCGGGACGCTGGCCGGCCTGATTGGCGGTCGACGGCCGGCTGTGGCGTCGCGGCGCGTGTCGTTTCCTCTGCGCGGCGGGCCTCTGGCGCGATTGAAGTACAGCTATCGGGTCGACCGTGTGGTGGCGGTCTCGGAGGCGATCCGCCGCGGCCTCATCGGCCGGGGCCTCGATCCCGCCCGGGTCATGACGGTTCACTCCGGTATCGACCCGGACCGTTTTGCCGGCGGCGACCCGGCCCGTCTGCGGGCCTCCCTTCCGGCACCCGGCGACACCTGGGGCGCCGATACGATCCTGATCGGAACGGTGGGGCACCTCGCCGCCCACAAGGGATTTGATCGGTTCCTGCAGGCGGCAGCGCTGGCGGCGAGGGAGCTGCCCGGGGCGCGCTTCGTCATCGTTGGCGGCGGGAAGGAGGAGGGTGCGCTTGTTCGCCTGGCCGGGCGGCTCGATCTGGATGATCGCCTCGTCATCGCGGGGTTCCGGAACGACATGCCGGATGTGTTCGCCGGCCTCGACCTGTTCGTCCTCTCGTCGACCTCGGGAGAAGGCTCGCCCGCCGTGCTGAAAGAAGCGATGGCGGCCGGTGTGCCCCTGGTCGCCGCCGCACTCGACGGTGTCGAGGAGATCGTCGAAGACGGCCTTCACGGCCTGCTGACACCGCTCGGCGATGCCCCGGCGATGGCCCGCGCGATCGTCCTGCTGGCACAGGATCGAAATCTCGGCCAGCGGTTTGCTGCGGCGGCCCGGGAGCGGGTTCGTGTGTTCACCATTGAGCGGATGGTCGCCCGGACGGAGGCGATCTACCGGACCCTGGAAGGGGCCGCGTGATCCGGGGGGCTCACTGGTCGAACAGCCGGCCCTGGGCCGGGCACCTCCGTCTTCCCGGTTGGGCGACCTCTTCAAGCTCTGGATAGAGATCGACGAGCTCCGGTGGCGCCTCGACCCGCGTCCGCCGGACCGATGATCGGACCATCAGCGCGTTGGCCGGAGCTTTCCCACGGTAGTGATTGTTGGCGATGACGAACACCTCCGCCGCCCGCTCTTCGAGGCGTTCTGCGCGCTCCACCCAGGGGCGAAGCTCTTCCCTTGAATAGAGATAATCGTAGCGGGCGGCCGCCGGACCGCCACGGCGGAACCAGTTGTCGCTGTTGCGGCCATGCAACCGGATATAGGCCACTGATGAGGTGACGTGCCCGGTCGGCCGCAGGGTCGTGCCGATCGGGGGCTGATCGATGTTGCAGAAGCCGATGCCGAGCTCATTGAGAAACCGGAGGGCCCCTTCGTGCCCCCAGCTGCGATGGCGAAACTCAGCGACCAGCGGGAGGTCGGGCAGGAGCCTTCTGATGGTCTGCAGCCGGGAACGGTTTTCCTCGCGGTCATGGCAGGCGTGGGGGAATTGGACCAGTACCGCTCCCAGCCTCCCGGCCTCGAGCAACGGCGCGATTCCCTCGCGGTAACGCTCTGCATCCCGAGCGAGGTCGGCGGTGTCGCTGCTCCCGGCCTCCCTCTTCCAGCGGGGGTGGGTGAAGGTGCGAAAGAGCTTGGCGGTAAAGAGAAACGAGGGATGGACAGCGACGCGATCGACCCACGAACGGGCGGTGGCCGGATCGGGCTGCCGGTAAAAGGTGACGTTGATTTCGATCGCGTCGAAGAAAGAGGCCAGGTAGGTGAGGCGGTCGAAGTTGCGGGGGTGGGGAGACGGGTAGATGGTGCCCTCCCAGTCGGGATACTCCCAGCCGGCGACGCC
>CBDUYA010000120.1:0-8918 GCA_965371335.1 uncultured bacterium
CTGCAGTCGTTTTCTCAACTGCCCCTGCGCCGCCTGCGTTTCGAGCAGCCCGGCCCCCATCCGCGCCACTTCGCAGACCAGGTACTCATCGATGAAAGCGTCGATCTCCTCGCTCTGACCGCGCAGCGAGCGGACCAGTTGCACCTTCTCGGCGGTGCCCGGCGCGCCGTCGCCGAAGGCGGCGAGCGGGCCGAGCAGGCGGGCGAGGTCGGGCATCTTGCGTGTGCGTTTCATTCTCCGTTCTCCACCGGCCGCGGCGACGGAGCCGCCCCGCTGCCGGACTCTTCAAAAAGGTAGAACCCGCGCGATTGCAGCAGGCCATGCCGCCAGCCGAACAGCGAGTGCGTCGTCCCCCCTTCGCCGACGTCGTTGACCACCAGCGCCACACCCCAGGCGCGCGAGAAGACCGTCCGGTGAAGCGATCGGTCGTGGGCACTGAAGAACCCTTGCGACAGCGCGCAACGGCGGCGGCGCTCGATCGGGCACCCCGCGCACCAGGCGTGGACCGGATGGCTGTGATACCAGCCGAGCATCAGCTCGTCCCGGGCGCGCAGGTCGATCACCCCCTGCACGTGCGTCCAGCTCTCCGGCGTGAACTTCAGGCTGGCGCGATCCCCCTGCGCATGCACCGCCGGGATCTGGGCGCTGACGACGGCGAACACCTCGCGCGCCCCGGCGTCGCGATACATATGCCCCGCCAGGATGCCGCCGATCTCGACGGAGCCCGCCGCCCGCGCCAGGGCGGCGGTTTCGTCGAGCACATGGCGCGGTATGAACACCGGATAGTCACCATCGACCACCTCACCCCGGGGCCGGGCATCGCGCATCCGATCCCGCAGATGGCCGTCACGCAGCGGCAGATCGGGAGAAATCTCCTCGGTGCGAAATCCCACCGGGGCAGGCTCCGCTCCCTCCTCCCCCGGGTAGGCGGCAACGATGAAGCGGTAGGAGGCGCCGGGCTGCAGCAGATCGCGCTCCACCAGCCGCGACGAGATCTCCTGCGCCTGCTCCCCGAAATAGAGCGCGGTGAAGCTGCTCTCCGCTTCGTGGTGATCCGCGGTTTCCAGATGGATGCTGAACCCCTCGGTGTAGGGCCGCCCTCGTTCCAGGTGCCAGATCGGCTGCAGCGAAGCGAGCGCCCCCGCCCCGGCCGCCTCCGCTGCGCCGGCGCGGAGCGCCATGAAGCGGGCCCACTCTTCGGCCGGCAACAGATCGATCACCGCCGGCTCCTGCGCCAGCGGCGCGCCGCGCTGGTCGAACAGCTCGAGGGCGAACCGGTACGGGGAGTTCATGCCCGCCGCATTCCTCCCGCTTCGACGTTCGGCAGCAGCGTGATGCGATCGTCGGTCTGCACCGCATCACCGACGATCTCGGTGCGGTGCAGGTGCCGTCCCTCTCTCTCCAGCCTGCCGAAATAGGAGATCGGACGCCCCTCCGAGTCGATTTCGGGAAGCTTCATCCGTACCAGCACGCCGTCGATCAGCTCCCCGACCGTCATGTCGGGCTGGATGCCGCTCACCAGCTTCGCCTTCTGGCCGGTCACATCCTGGATCTGCAGTTTCAGTTCGCTCACGGCTGCCATGGTCATCGCCTTTCCTCCTCACTCAGCTCGCTCGAGCTGCTTCGACTGTTTGCCGCCGGAACGGGGCCGCTCCCCGCGCCAGCAGATACTGCTCCGCCAGATCTTTCCCGAACAACGACCTCGCCTCCGGACCGCAGTACTCGCAGGCGGCGGCCAGCGCCGCCAGGGCGTGATCGATCTCCGTTGCCGCCGGCGCCACCGGCAGCCGCACCTCGAACCGCGGCATCACCAGGCCCCGCGGCCCTTCATCCACCGCGGCGCGGACCAGACGCACCGCGCCGGCCGCCGACAGCAGGAACAGGCCGAGCGCCTGCCGGCGCACCACATCGAGCTCCGTCCCGGAGGAGAGCGGAGCCGCGATGTTCACGCCATCCATCCCCAGGTCGACGATCCCGGCGCGCCATGCTCCCCGCGAGGTTTCGAGACCGACGGTCAGGGTCCCGTCGTCACCGCGGGCGGACGACCAGCCCGCGTCGCTCAACAGCGCGTCGAGCCCGGCGGCGGCCGGTGGCGGACACTCGGCGCGGGCCTTCTTTCTCTTCACGCGGCGTCTGCCTCGCGTCAGCACCTTCTCGATCCCGGCACACGCCTCCCCGGCCCGTCGTTCGACATCGATCCCCCGGCCGACCGGGAACTCCGCTCGCACGCTGAGGAGGCCGCACCGCGCCTCGAGCACCGGCTTGGTCAGCGGCGGAAAATCCGCCGCCGCGGCGATCACAGCCCAGAACGGATCGCTGCCGTTGTGCTGCAGCGGCGCCTGCAGGACACACCACGCTCCATCCAGTCGTCCGTCGATCGGGATCTTTCCCCCCCTGACGGGCGCCATCCTCCAGCGCCCGTGGCCCTCCTGCGCGACGGCGCGGGCGCGGCCCCGCAGGCCCCGGCTGATGGCGATTGCCAGTGGCGCGATCGTCCTGCTCACGGGTGCTCCTCCCGGAGCGCCGCCGCTGCGCTCCGTCGCTTGACCTGAAGCGCCGCCGCGGTGCTCCGCCGCTTGAGAGGACGGCGATCGATCGGGAAGCGGTGCTGGTTCTGCCGGGCCCAGGCGCAGGCGGCACTATTGAGCGCGTTGTTTTCGTCCATCGTGACCTTGTTCCAGGTGATCACCTCGAAGCACTGGTAGAGAATGTCGACCAGCGCGGTCCCCGGCGTAAGAAGACCGGCACAGATGTGCGGCGTTCGGGCGCTGATATTCGGGTGCCAGCAGGGAGGGCCGAGCCAGGTCAAAGCGGTGAAGGTGTCGGCGCGCCGCAGGTAGTCGGACGGGAACCAGATGCCGACGGCGAAGCGGTTCGCTTCGACGATCCCCCCCTCCGGATCGCGCACCAGGCCGAGGCAGGAGAAGGTGGCAATGTACCGGGTCGGCGCGCGATCGCCGAGCGGCTGCAGATCGAGGAGGTCGCTCGCTTCCGCCAGGGCCATTCCTTCCTGTCGCTGGTGAATCAGGAAGCTTTCAAAAACCGGATCCGGCGCCATGCTTCTCTCCCTCCCTCAGACGACGATCTCGAAATGCTTCTCCCGCGGCGGCGCCCCGACGCTGAACACGTCGCCGACCCGCAGTCCCAGGCTGCCGAGCGAGCGGCCCAGGGTGCGCGGCGGAAGGTCGCGTCCGTCGAGCTGCTCGCGCATGTCGAATCCGGATGCCACCATGGCGCCGCGACAGCGGCCGCACTGCAGCGACTTCGATCCGAGCGAAGCCTGGTGACGCAGCAGCGATCGCTGGTGGCCGCAGCGGGAGCAACTGAGGCGGGCCACGAAGGGGGAGCCCTCCACGCGCAGAGCGCGGCCTCCCCCTCCGTGGCCGATGCGGGGCGCCAGCCCCAGCGCCGCCGCGAGCGTGATGCCGGTGGGGGGGCGCCGGAGCGGCTCGATCCGCCAGGCGCCGTGATCGGCGAGGCGGCAGGCCGGGTTCGCCGCGAACCGGGTGCGGTAGACCCGATGATGCGCGGCATCAATCAGAATCTGATGATCGAAAGCGGGGGGCGGCTCTCCACCCGCCAGCAGCTTGCGGCATTCGATCGCCTGCAGCGACGCCGCCAGCGCCCCGAGACTCGACGCGGCGCGGGTCGGTGGTCCTGCCTCCCGCTCACCCAGGCAGGAATAGACCTGCTCGACCATCGCATAGTCCCGATCATCCATCAGGCACTCGAAGCAGGGGTTGCCGATCCCCGGCCGGAAGACATCGATGCGCGCCAGCAGCCCCCCTCCGTCGACGCCGGCGTCGATCCAGTTCAGCCCGAGCCGCAACGCCGCGCGGTTCACATCCTGTCGCGCGCGGCGGCTGTCGAGGCAGGCGAGGATCACATCGCTGCGCAGGTGTCCGAGCGGCACCGATGCGATCGCAGCGACGATCGCCCTGACATGAAGCTCGCGCCGCATCCTGCGCAGCTTGCCCGCCTGCACGACCGCCTTCGGACGCCCGACATCCGCCGGCTCGATCGACTGCGAGGCGAGGTTCCCATTGTCGTAGTGCTGGTCATCGATCAAGGTGACCCGGCCGACCTCCGCCATCCTGCCAACGTGAGGGGCGACCTGGGAACCGATGACGCCGATCCCGACGATCACCACGTGCCTCCCCGGCCGGCCCGGCGACCATGCGCGCGCCATCAGAGATCCTCCGGAGAAAAGCGGAAGCCGGCGTTGAGATCGGTCTCCTGGTCGCACAGGGCGCAGTGTTCGGCGTACGTCCAGCAGGGGTACTTTTCCGACTGGTGATGCCAGATCGCGCAGCGCGGGCAGCGCGCCGCCGGAGTCCCCGCCTCGATCGCCAGCTTGCAGCGCGGGCAGTGAACCGGCCGTTCGGCGCCGGGGAACTCTTCGACGCGGGCCCTGGTCTCGGTGGAAAAGTAGACCGCGCCGCCCGCGACGGTGCGAATCTCATCGCGGTCTTCGAGGACCCGCAGCCCGGCGGCCGGGGGATGGCCGTTGATGCGCACCCGCCCGCCGTCGTCGAGCAGGGCCCAACGCTCCGTCCCCTCCTGCTCGAACGGCATGAGGATGGCGCCATCGCGCGCCTCTTCAGCCGCACGGTCCGCCTCCAGCCGGCGCGGGGGGACCGCATCCAACGCGAGCGGGTCACGCTCGAGCGGGACGACCACCCACTCGTTCGCCGCCTCCTGCATCCACAGGTGAGCCATCACGATTTCCTCCGCGCGGGCCAGGAATGAGCCGGCCCGGGCCATTCGAACCGGCTTCCCGGTGCCGAACGATCTGTGCCGTTGGTTCGCGACCGATCCTGCACGACTGGAACATCACGACCGTGACACCTTTTCAGTCACACTCCGATTGCGGCAAGAGTGTCCTGACACCGCACCGTTCTTGCCGGATGGAAAAGTGATCCTCACGACGCCAGCCTCTCAATCACAGTGAGCCCGCCGCGCTGTAAGGCGAAGCGCAGACCCCACCGGCGATCGGCCTGCACGAGCCCGGGTGGCTCCCCGATGCTTTCGAGGGCAGAGCGCAGTCGGTCGGTCAGGGTGTCGAGCGTGCCCGGGCGGAACATCCGGCCGAACTGTTTTTCCATCCGTTCGGCGACCTCGACCTTCGACTTCCATCCGACGAGGGGGCCATCGCTGTACGGCTCATCGGCCGCCAGAATGCGGAGGAATGCCGAGAGTCTCGGTGGGAGATGCACACTTTTCCCCCCTTCGATTCGCATGCGGCTCACGCCTCGCCTGCCCTCCACCATCTCGATCGATGTCGCCCGCGGCCCGGCTTCATCCCCCCGCGACTCCCGCCGCTGAGACGGAAGCCGGCGGCGGCGTCCACCCCGCGCCGCGCCCGATGGCCCGCCGTCGATCCCAAGAAGCTTTCTCAGTTCGACCACAACTTCGCCAAGATCGCCGACCAGCGAATCGATTTTCAGCTCGGTGCTCGAAGCGGTCCTCTGCAGTTCTGCGGCGAGGACGGCGAGGCGTCTCAACTTTCGCAAGGCTCCGTACAGCCGCTGCTCATTACTGTTCGTCGGCATCTTGGGCAAACTCCCCGATTCGTTTCTGCGCACATATGACTGACTCGAAGAAAAAGTGATATTCGCCGCCCTGATCTGTGCTACGGTGTTGCTAAGTACCGGTTGGTTCTATCCACCGAGTCATCGTTGATATTGGAACGAGATTGAGATTTGTCAACGTGATTAATCGCTGTGTATAAACAACTTCAGACACTGATTATACGATTTAGTATATTGTAATTATATTTATACTATCTATATCAATTCAGTCGAACCGTAGGAACGGACGATGCCGAAGCGACCCTATCGCCGCAACCCGATCCCCGATCACCTGCTCTATGCGGTCTGTGAGCGCTTTTTGAAGGAGCCGGGGCAGCAGGAGTTCTCCCTGCGCCACATGGGCGAGGAGGGAGATCGGAAGAGCGAGGAGGAACAGGACTGGAACGCCGTGACGCTCGCCGCCTGGCTGACGAAGCAAGGGTACCGCACCAGCCGCGAGGGGATCTTCCCGATCGTCCGTCAGGCGATCCGCCGTGGATTCGTGCAGCTCCATCCGCCGCGCTCGTATCGCGCCAAGGCGATGCTGGCGGAACGCTACCCCAACATGCCGGCCGACACGACGATCCTCGACATCAAGCCGGAGCTGGCGGGCGACAACCTGGCGATGACGACCGCGCTCACGCTCCTGCGCCTCATCCGCGAGCTCGGCCCGCTCAAGGAGCGGAAGTTCAGGGAAGAGAAGGCACCGAGCCCCCGCGTGCACCTCGGCTTCGGCGCCGGCGCCATGACCTGGCGGGTCGCCGAAAAGCTCGCCCTGGCGCTGGAGACGGAGGCTGACCTACCGGCCATGACGTTCCATGCCCTCAGCTCCGGGTTTTCCAATAACCAGCCGCTGAGCGCCCCCGTCGCCTTCTTTCCGGCCTTCAGCAAGCTCAACCAGCCGATCGAGTTCGTCGGCCTCTTTGCACCACCGTTCGTCAAGCTCGGCAAGTACGATGAAATCAAGGACCTGCCGGCGATCAAGGAATCGTTCCGCGAGGCAAAGAAGATCGACATCGTCGTCACCAGCCTCGCCCAGGCGGACGACGAGCATGGGCTACTGAACTCGTTCCTCGCCGCCAACAAGGGCGGCAAGCCGGTTCCACTGGAAGACGCCGGCCATATCGGGGACGTGCAGTGGCATCCCTTCTCCGAGAGCGACCCGCTGACCAACGTCGATACCGGCATCCGGGCGGTGACGCTGTTCGACCTGCCGGATCTGGTCAAGCTGGCGAAGACCGATGACCGGCATGTCGTTCTGGTCGCCGGACCATGCAGCGTCTGCCGTAAGACCAAAGCAAAGGCCCTGCGGCCTCTTTTGACTCAGCGGTCGCTGCGGGTCTGCAACCACCTGGTCACCGACGTCGCCACGGCGGGCGAGCTGCTGGGCCTCGACCGGCCATCCTTCGGCCGCACCGGCAGGGAACATCACGTGGACTGAGAAACCATGCGGAGCAGCGCGCAAACCGGAGATCACCGGTCGAAGGCGACATTCAGATGCCGTCTGCTCGGGATCGGATTGAAGCCGTTCCGCCGTCCGGGGCAGGAGGGCCGGGAGGTGGTCCGCGTCAACCGTCTGCGTCCCGGGGCGGTCACCCTCGCAATCGAGTCGTCCTCACTGAGCCTTGGACGCGGTCAGCGGGAAATGCTCGACATTCCGATCCGGAACATCAGCCGCGTCGAGGTCTATTCGCTGTCGGTAGACGCGCAGCTCATCGACCTCCTGTCCGGCACCTTCCGGACGGCCACCTGGCTCGGCGCCGCCAAGGGGGCTTTCCTGGTGCTGTCGACCTTGTTTCTGATGGACGACCCGCGGGTTCAGATCCCCTTCATGCTCAACCACCTGCCGTATCTCTTCACCCACCTTGCCCTGTTGATTCCGGCCGGATTCCTCGTGGAGGTCCCGTTTCGCCTGCTGCCGGGCGTGTGGATGATTGAGGGGCCGATGTGTCGACTCCGTTTCGAAGCGATGGATGGCCGCGCCTTCAACCTGCTCGTCGGGCAACAACTGCGTGACACCCTCATCCACCTCCTGCGGAAAACCGGCCTGATGGTTTACACCTATCCGGGACGGCTGACGCAGCTCGACCGCGGCTGGGCCGTGCGCAGGCGGTGCGAAGCGGCGATCCGGCGCTTCTGCCGGGAGATGTTCTGAGCCGCGTTTCGTCTTTACATCGCCCCGCTTCTCGGCCATCGTGAGGGGCCGATGCGCTGCCGTTCCTGCTCCGCCGAGATGCCCGAGGGAAGCCGTTTCTGCGGCGGCTGCGGGACGCCGTTCTCCGTGGCCGACACAGGTGACCATTCTGCGATCCGCGTCCTAAGGCTTTGGTTGCGCTGATCGGTTCTTATCACCCAAGCAAGTTGATCGCATTGCCGTCCCCAAGATCATAGTATTTCGGGCCTCCGAGGAACCCGACAAGCTGCGGGTGAAGCATATCGTAGCCGTCACACCAGAGAGGTACGGTGCGCAGTGTCTGGTGCGGTGTCTGGAGTCTGTGCGCAAGAGAAACCCGGAGGGATGCGGCCCTCCGCCAGGCCAATCATCGACCGTGCGATTACTTCAAGTCTGATAGACTCGCACCGAAGTTGATGTGAAAGACCTGTCCGTCCAACGCCAGCGCGGGGACCGACTTGATGCCGAGCTTCTCCGCTTCGGGGAGGCGGTTTTTGTCGGTGCCGAGATGCACGACCTCGACGTCGAAGCGGCTGGTGTCGAGCGCACCGATCACGGATTGCTCGGCGCTGACGCACACGGGGCATCCCGCATGATAGAAGATGGCTTTGCTTTTCATTTCGTTTCTCCTCTGGTCTTGAGTAGTTTACCGTGGTCATTGACCATACTCCCTAAGAATATTTCGATTACGGAGCTCAGCCAAGAAAGTACTTTTTGGTAAGGTAGGTCATGGCTCAAGACAGCGCATCGGATGGCGTGCCTTCCTCCCCGCAGGAAGGCAGCAGTATCTCCGTTGGATCCATGGTCGAGAGTATCATCGGATGCAAATGGTCGGTTCGCTTGCTTCGACTGATTGCCGATGGGTGCAACCGGCCGAGTGCTTTGCTCCGGGCAAGCCCCGGCCTGTCGACGAAGGTAATGAACGAGCGGCTGCGGAAGATGGCACGCTTCGGCATCGTCCAGCGCGCCGTGTTCGGCGAGAAGCCTCCCGTACAAGTAGAGTACGAGCTGATGGCCTTTGGCCGCCGTTTCATGGGGATTTTGGACGAAGTGCGTCGGCTCCAGGAAGCCGTTGACAATGGGACCATCTCAGAGAGTGGCGCCACCCAAAGGGAGGTGAGTCGCAGCGGTCGCCTGAGCCAATGAAGCCGACGTCCTCCTCGCGCGCGCCTCGA
>CBDUYA010000121.1:0-8773 GCA_965371335.1 uncultured bacterium
TGCTGCACCTCGATTTGCAGAGGCACCGCATCGTCATCACCGAGCTGACCCGGGACGCGGCGCTGCGCCGCGGCCCGGTCCGGGTGAGCGAGCCTACCGGCCTCGCCTCCCTGCAGGCCGCCTGCATGAGAGAGATCGCGAGGATTTTCGTCAACCGGACGCGGTTCGATCCTCTGCACGTCGCCGCCACCGAACAGAGCCTCTACCGGAAGCTTCCGGATCTGCTCGCCACGCTCTGTCGCGAGACGCGGGTGGTTGTCGAGCTGGAGGCCGCCGGAAGGACCCACGCGGTCGAGCTGAGCCGGCAGGAGATCGCCCCCGCGGTGGCCTCCGATTACGAGGCGATCGTCCAGATGGTTCGCTCACCGCAACGCCATGCCGCCCCGGCGGTTCTTCTCGTGTCGCACCGCGCCGCCATGCTGCCGGGGCTCGGGGAGCGTCTCGACGGCGTGAATGATCGGGCGCCGATCGTCCTGCCGGCCGACGCGGCGGTCCGCGGGGCGCTGCGCCACCACGCGGCGATCCAGTCCCCCGGCGTGGAGCTGCCGTTCGTCACCCGGCTTCCGATCGTGGAGAGCGACGATGGCGCGCCGCAGGATTAGCCCGATCGGCCTGTCGTTCCTCGACGCCATCACCAACGGGTTCGGCGCCGTCATCCTTTTCTACATGATCATCAACGCCAGCACCGGGCTGCGCGCCGGTCAGGTGACCGCCGATCTGCGCGGCGAGGTCGACCGGCTCGAGAACGAGGTGCTGGAGGGGTACCAGGACCTGGTCGAGCTGCGCAACGCCCGCGCAGAGTTCGATGAACGGACAGCGATCGCCCGCGGCCTGTCGGCCCGGCTGATCGAAAGCGTCGAGACGATTCAGGCGGAGCTTGCCACCTTCGATGAGAGCACCGTGGCGCGCCGCGATCATGTCGAGCGATTGAAGGCCGATCTCAAGTCGCTCGAACAGGACGCCCGCCGGCTTTCCGCCGCCGCGCCGAGCGACGAGACGCCGGGAGACCGGCTGCGCACCTTCATCGGTGACGGCGACCGGCAGTACCTGACCGGGCTGAAGGTCGGCGGTGAACGGATCTTCATCCTGGTCGACGCCTCGGCGAGCATGCTCGGCGACACTATCGTCAACGTCATCCGCCGTCGCAACCTTCCGGAAGAGGTCCGCATCCGCTCCCGCAAGTGGCAGCAGGCAATCTCCACGGTTGACTGGCTGACGACGCAGATCCCCCGGGAGAGCCGCTTTCAGATCTACACCTTCAACGTCGAGGCCGGCCCGGTGATCCCCGACACCAGGGGAGAGTGGCTGAGCGGCGGCAACCGCGAGGTGCTCGACGCCGCGGTGGAGCACCTTCGTCGCGTCGTCCCGCAGAACGGCACTTCGCTTTACCACGGCCTCGCCGCGCTGCGTGACCTGCGGCCGCCGCCCGACAATCTGATTCTCCTGGTCGACTCGCTGCCGACCCAGGGCGAATCGGAGCCCCGCAAGCGAGTGGTCTCCGGCAAGCAGCGTCTGCAACTGTTCGAGCGGGCGGTCGGCGCGATGCGGCCGGGCATTCCGATCAACGTCATCCTCTTTCCGATGGAGGGGGACCCGATGGCCGCCAGCTCCTACTGGAAGCTCGCCATCAGGAGCGGCGGATCGTTCCTCAGCCCGCCGGGAGACTGGCCGTGAGGCAACGCCGGAGGGCGGGAGGCGAAGAACTCAGCCTGTCGTTCCTTGACGTCATCACCTGCGGCTTCGGGGCGATTATCCTGCTGCTGGTTCTCACCAAGATCGGCGAGCCGAGGGCGCTGGAGCAGGCGCGGCAGAATCTCGACGGCCTGGTGGCAAAGCTCGAGGAGGAGCTGCACCAGATCCGGGGCGAGACCGAGATCCTGAATCGCGACCTGACCGTCCGGCGGGAGCAACTGTCGGAGGAGCAGGTCCGCATCGCCCGCCTGCAGGGGGACCTGTCGAAGATCCAGGGGGAGTTCGCGGCGAGCCGGCAGATGTCGGAGGTGAACGACATCATCGAGGGGCGCCTCTTGGGGGCGCATCAGGAACTGAGCGACGAGATGAAGAGGCTGCTGGGAGCGACCCACCGCCGGAAGGAATCGGACAACCTCGTCGGAGGAATCCCGGTCGACAGCGAGTACATCATCTTCGTCATCGACACCTCCGGCAGCATGTTCAACTACGCCTGGTCGCTGGTCATGCGCAAGATGGCGCAGGTCCTCGATATCTATCCCCGGGTCAAGGGGATCCAGGTGATGAACGACATGGGGCAGTACATGTTCTCGCAGTACGTCGGCAAGTGGATCCCCGACACCCCGGGGCGCCGCCGGGCGATCCTGTCGAACCTGCAGAGCTGGAACGTGTTCAGCAACAGCAGCCCGGTCGAAGGGATTCAGCGCGCCATCCGGACCTTCGCCGATCCCGACAAGAAGATCAGCATCTACGTGTTCGGCGACGAGTTCACCGGCCGGTCGATCGACAGGGTGATCGACGCCGTCGACCGGATCAACCGGCGGGATGCCGGGGGGAACCGCCACGTCCGGATTCACGCCATCGGCTTCCCGGTTATCTTCAGCGCCCGCGGCGTCTCCGAGACGACCGGCGAGCGCTTCGCCACCCTGATGCGTCTGCTCTGCAGGGAGAACGGCGGGACCTTCGTCGGGCTCAACCGCATCACCCCCTGAAAGCGTCCCCCTGGCGGGGCCGACGGGCGGGTCGCCTTGACTTTCTGAACCGGGCTTCTAGAATGGAATCACATTGAAGGTGCCATCAGCGATGAGGACGCGAAGCTACATCCGGATCGGGCTGTACGGCCTGCTGGTCCTGTGGATGGCCGCTGTCTCGGTGGCGCCTCTGTGGCACACCGGACACGGGGCGCCGCCAGTTCCCGAGGGCGTTCCGGACCATGACCACAGAGCCGGCGTCTGGGTGTGCGACGCCCGCCCGGAGAGCGTCGACCTGGTCGTCGACTGCGTCCTCTGCCAGGCGCAGCGCCTGTTGTCGCAGTGCTGGACCCGTGTTCCCGCCACCTCCACCACATCCCACGCTGCCACTGCCCCCGTCTCGTCCGCCCGGTTCATCCCGCGGGCGGGCACGCAGGTTCCTCCCGCCGCCCGCGCTCCTCCTCTCTGCTGAACATCGGTTCTTCATCACGGAATGGGTCAGGTCGAACCCGCCACGGCGCGGCGTTCGCGAACCGGATCTTTCATGCGGAGGAACACCTTTCATGTCGGCGCATCACGAATACCCGCGGCGACTCAGTGGCCGCGCGATCATCGCGCTGCTGCTCGCCGCCGCATTCCTCAGTCCCACCCTCGTCGCCGCCCCGCAGGAGAAGCGCGACCCTGCCGATGCGGAGACGCTGGCCGCCCTGCTGGAGCAGGTCCGCGAGCTGCAGGCGATGCTGGAACGGATCGACCGCGAGGCCGATGCCGAGATCGAAGCGCTGAAGCGCCGTATTCGCGATCTGGAGGCGCGGCTCGAAGGGGCACAGGGTCCGGAAGACCCGCCCGCTGCCGACGACGAGCTCGAGGCGCTGCGCGAGGCCGCCCGGGCGGAGGTCCCGGAGGAGTCGCCGGAGGAACAGAAAGCGGACAAGCAGCGCGAAGCGATGACCGGCTACCAGCGCAGCCAGCAGAAACTGAACCCCGAGATCAGCTTTCTCGGTGATGTCTCCTACGACTGGAGCGACAGCGACGTGCAGAATCAATTCGTGGTGCGCGCCGTCGAGATCGGATTCGCGGCGCCGCTCGATCCCCGCACCCGGTTCACGGGGTTTCTCTCCGCCGAACAGGAGCCACCACTGCTGGAATCCGGGACCGGCGGGGACGAGGAGCGGAACGTCGAAGTCGATCTGGAGGAGGCGTACATGGACTGGGTCGCTCTGCCGGGAGGCACCGGTGTGCGGGTCGGCAAGTTCCGGCAACGCTTCGGGACTCTCAACCGGTGGCACCCGCATGCCCTGGCGAGCACCGACATTCCGTTCGCCCTGATGAACCTCTTCGGCCTCGAAGGGCTCAACGGCATCGGCGTCGGTGCCTCCTGGGGATTGCCCGGCTTCTGGGCGAGCAGCCACGGGCTGGTTATCGAGATCACCAACCCGGACAACGAGGTGGCCTTCGCCGGCGCCGCATTCAGCGATCCCGCCTTCCTGTTGCGCCATACCGGATTCTACGATCTCGGCCCCGATGCCTTTCTCGAGGTCGGCCTCAACGGGACCATCGGCCCGAACGACGAGGAGTCGGACGGCACGACGACGATCGCCAGCCTCGACATCAACTACGTGTGGGAGCCGACCGCCCGAGCACGCTATCGCGGCTTCGAGTTCCGCGGTGAGTACTTCTACTCAAAATTCGAGGACGCCACCACGCCGGGCGCCGAGGAGACCTTTCGCACGAATTCGTTCTACGCCTACCTGATCTGGAAGCTCAACCGGAGCTGGAGGATCGGGTTGCGCTACGACGATGCCGAGCTTCCATCGCCGCGCAGCGAGACCGCCTCCGGACTGTTCCGTGAGGGCCTGCGGGAGCGGGCTTTCACGCCTTTTCTGACCTTCTGGCAGAGTGAGTTCGTGCGCCTCCGGCTGCAGTACCAGCACGCCGACCGCGATTTCACCGGACCGCAGGGATCGGACGGCGATGATCTCGTCTGGCTGCAGGTCACCTGGGCGGCGGGACCACACAAGCACGAGGCATACTGATGGGTGACGTCATGATCGAAAACAACCGCCAGGCCTGTTCACGCTCGGTCCGGCGAATCGCACTGGCGATCCTGCTCGCCGCGCTCTCCTTGCCGGCCGCGATGGCGGACACGGAGGACCCCGCCCGGCGGATCCACGTCGTCACGACCCTTCCCGACTACGCCTGGCTGGCGGCGCAGATCGGCGGTGAGCATGTCATCGTCGACGCCATCGTGCAGGGCAACCAGGACGCCCACTTCGTGCGCCCGCGCCCCTCCTTCAGCGCGCTGATGCAGGGAGCCGATCTGTTCGTCACCACCGGTCTCGATCTGGAGCTGTGGGTGCCGGCCCTGCTCGATGCGGCGGGGAACCGCGATATCCTCGAAGGAGGAAACGGTTACGTCGCCGCCTGGCCCGGCATTCGCATGCTCGATGTCCCCGCCTCCCCATCGCGAGCGGAGGGGGACGTGCACATCTTCGGCAACCCGCACATCCATACCGATCCTCTGAACATGATCCCGATCGCCCGCAATATTCTGGCCGGCCTCGAAAAGATCGACCCGCAGCGGGCGGATTTCTACCGGGAGCGGGAGAAGAAGGTCGAAGACCGGCTTCACCGCCTGCTGTTCGGCGGCGATCTGGTCGATCTTCTCGGCGGCGAGACGCTCGCCCGTCTGGCGCAGGCGGGGAAGCTGCGCGCTTTTCTGGACGGGAGGGAGTATCCGCGCGGCAGCGGGGAGACGCTGGCACGCCGTCTCGGCGGGCTGTTGGAGCGCGCTGAGCCGTTGCGCGGGCGACGGATCATCGCTTATCACAAGAACTGGATCTATTTCGCCGAGCGCTTCGGCCTCGACGTCGTCGGTTACGTGGAGCCGAAGCCGGGTATCCCGCCGACCCCACGCCACGTCGAGACGATCATCGGCCTGATCCGCAACCAGGGGATTCGGGTGATTCTGGCGGCGAACTACTTCACCCCGAACAAGCCCCGCGTCATCGCCGAACGCACTGGCGCGACCGTGGTGACGGTGCCGATGTCGGCCGGGGGCGAGCCGGGGCTGGACGAGTACGATGCCCTGATCACAGCCTGGATCGATCGACTGGTCGCGGCGTTCCGGGCGACCGGCGGCTGAACGAGGAGTCATGCGCGATCTGCTCGAGCTGATGGCCGCCCCCTTCGCCGCCTGCGTCGTCCTGGTCGGGATCCACGCCTATCTCGGGATGCACGTCATCCAGAGAAAGGTGATCTTCGTCGATCTCGCCCTGGCGCAGATCGCGGCATTGGGAGCCACCTTCAGCTTCCTGCTCGGGCTCAGCCCGCACGGCGCCGTCGGGTACACCTTCTCTCTCGCCTTCGCCATCGCCGGCGCGGCGATTTTCGCCCTCACCCGGATGCGCCACGAGCGCATTCCGCAGGAGGCGATCATCGGCATCGTCTACGCGGTGGCGCTGGCGTCGGCGATCCTGGTCGCCGATCGCGCCCCGGAAGGGGCGGAGCACATCAAGGAAAGCCTGGTCGGCAGCATCCTCTGGGTGCAGTGGCCGGCGATTCTGAAGATCGCCGCCATCTACGCTGTGATCGGTGCGCTCCACGTGGCCTTCAGAAAACGGTTCCTGCAGATCTCGTTCAATCCCGGCCAGGCGTATGCAGAGGGGCGCTGGGTCCGGCTGTGGGACTTCATTTTCTACGTCAGCTTCGCCTTCGTGATCACCTCGTCCGTGGCGATCGCCGGAGTGCTGCTGGTCTTTTCGTTTCTGGTCATCCCGGCGGTCATCGCCACGCTGTTCGCCACCCGTATTCGCACCCGGCTCGCCATCGGCTGGGGTAGCGGGATCGCCGCCTGCCTGATCGGGCTGATCGGCTCGTACCGTTTCGACCTGCCGTCCGGCCCCTCCGTAGTCGCCTCGCTGGGCGGGTCGCTGGTGCTCGCCGCGCTCCTCTACTACCTGCGTGCCGCCGATCGCAAGGCGGGCGCCGCCTTCAAGCTGATGGCCGGCCTCGCCGTCGTTCTGCTGATCATCGCCGGCGTCTCGATCCTGTTCACCAGGGGCGAACCGCTCCACATCGAGCACCAGCATGACTGGGAGGATCCCGTCGGGAAGCCGGCGGTCGACGAGGGTCCCCAGGATACCTGGGTAAGGCTGGCCGCCGGCTGCGCCGGTGATCGCACCTGCCTGGCGGCACGGCTGGGCGAACAGCAAGACTGGCCCGTCCTGGCGGCCGCCTGGCTCGCCGCGCCTGACCCGGGCGAGAGGGAGGCGACGATCGAAGCGCTCGACGCCCTTGGTGACGCCGCGGCGCTCGGTCTTCTGGCCGCGGCGGCCGCGGCCGAAGCCGATCCGCTGCTCCGCCTCGACGCCGTCCGTCGTCTCGCCGCTCACCACGACGGCCGCGGGGCGCGCGCCGCCGTCCGCATGCTCGGTGACGATCTGCCGCCGCTGATCCGCGACGACGCGCATGAGATCCTGCGATCGATGTCGGGCGAGGACTTCGGCTACGACCCGTTCGCCGACGCCGGCGGCAACTCCGCAGCGCTGGCGCGCTGGACGGAGTGGGCTGCCGCTCGTTAAGTGGCGTCGACACCCTATAATGCGGCCATGGGGTCCATGGTGCCGACCGCCGGAACCGTTGCCGTCATCAAACGCAAGCTGACCGCCGGACTGTCGCCGGTCCATCTCGAGGTGCGCGACGACAGCCACCTGCACGCCGGGCATCCGGGGGCGCGCGAAGGGGGCGGGCATTACAGCGTCGTCGTGGTGGCCGCCGCCTTCGCGGGGATGGGCCGCCTGGAGCGCCACCGTCTCGTCTACTCGCTGCTCGAGGGGGAAATGCAGCGCACGATTCACGCCCTGGCGTTGAGGACGCTGACGCCGGCCGAATGGCCGCCCTAGATGGCCCAGCGGGCAAAGCAGGAAGACAGGCGGCTGAGAAAGCGGATCGAGATCCACTTCGGCGAGGGCGAGGCCCGGCACCCCGGCTATTCGGGAAACATTTCGACCGCCGGCATCATGATCCGCACGACGCGGGTCTTTCCGCCCGGAACGATCCTGGCGCTGGAGCTGAAGTTTCCCCAGGCGGTCTTCCGTCTCGAGGCGGTCGTGATGTGGGCCCGGCAAGGGAACGTGCAGTGGCTGCAGACCGGGAAGGTCGGGATGGGGCTGCTGTTCGTCAACCCGCCGCGGGAGATGGTCGAGTTGCTGCGCGCCCGCGGCGCCCCATCGCCGCCATAGGGACCCCCCTGGCTAGAGACAGGGATTCGACGGCGGCACGCCGGTGCCGTCCGGCTCGATCCGGATCAGCCCCTCGATCCCGTCCGCCACACCGGTGACGTAGAAGGCCCACGCCTGGCCGACTGCGGGTGCTGCGGGGTCGACGAAATCAGGCGTCGGGAGTCCGGACTGCAGACAGGTGCCGAAGAAGGTCCCGTCGAGCGCCGCCACGTCGGCCCGGTAGACGTTGTAGGTGTCGGCGGTGGCGATGCCGGTCCACATGCCGCCGGTGGTCGATATGGCGAAATCGGGGATCTCCTTGATCAGCGCCGCGAACGCCGCCGCGACGTCGACCTTGCCGTGCCCCCAGTCGTTGTTCGGGGTTGGGCGTGGGGGGGCTGGGGGGACTGGGTCGGTGAACCCGTCGGTGCGCGCCGTCGTGGTGATCAGGGTGCGCAACTGGACGGCGTCGAGGTTCCGGTTGACGCCGAGCAACTGCCCGTAGATGCCGGTGATGTGCGGCGCCGAGAAGCTGGTCCCGAGCAGGATCCAGTCGACGCCGCTTAAGGCGACCAGCGCCCGGTTGAAGCCGGCGGGACCGACCACCGAATCGGGAACGTCGAACGACAGCGCCGAGACGATCCCCATCCCGGGCGCCGTGATCTCCGGCTTCAGACGACCGTCGCGGGTCGGCCCGTCGCTGGAGAACGAGGCGATATCGCCGACCAAGCCGCTGTCGACCCATTGGAACCCGTCGCCGTCGACGTTGGTCCAGCTCTGCTTGGTCTTGTAGGCGCCGACCGTGGTGGTGTGGTTGGCGGTCCCCGGGATGGAGATCACCTGAGAGTGATCGGGGACGTCCCAGTCGACGTTGAACCCTTCGAGGCCGAA
>CBDUYA010000122.1:0-8727 GCA_965371335.1 uncultured bacterium
CCATGGCGATCATGATCAGGGTGAGAAGAACGCCGGCGATCTTGAGCGAGCCGAGCCTGTGTATCCAGATTCTCATCGGTACCCCCTCGCGCCGGCCGCTGCCGGCAGATTGGCCTGCGACGCCCGGGCGGCATCCCGAAGCGCCCCGATCGCCTTGTCTCCCCGGATGTGCAAGAATCGTTCCGACTCTGGCAAAAGAAGTGGTTCCGGCCGCGGCGTGGCGCAGGATGGCGCGCGTTGCTGGATGGCACGCGCGTTGCTCTTGTAGAATGATCAGGGGAGCCTGGCCGGTCGCCGGCCCGACCGCAACCTGACGAGGGAGAACAGACGATGAAAATTCCGCGCGTCGATTACGCCACGACGCCTTTCCTGATCATCTGGGAGACGACCCAGGCCTGCGACCTCGTCTGCCGCCACTGCCGCCTCGCGGCCCAGCCGGAGCGCGATGCGGGCGAGCTCGGCACCGAGGAAGGTGAGAGCGTTCTGCGCCAGGCCGCCGAGATGGGGACGCCGATCTTCGTTCTCAGCGGCGGCGATCCGCTGAAGCGGGCGGATCTCTTCCATCTGATCCGCTACGGTGCCGCTCGCGGCCTGCGGATGGCGACCATCCCGGCCGCCACCCCGACGCTGGAGGAGCCGGTGATCGCCGAGCTGAAGAAGGCCGGGCTGGCCCAGATGGCGCTCAGCCTCGACTTCCCGACCGCCGAGCTGCACGACAACTTCCGCGGTGTGCCGGGCGCCTGGGCCAGGACGATGCAGGCGATCGAGTGGGGGAAAGCGCACGATCTCCCGTTGCAGATCAACACCACGCTGTGCGGCGAATCGCTCCCGCACGTCGAGGCGATGATCGAGCTGGTGAAGACCCTGCCGATCGTCTTCTGGGAGGTCTTCTTTCTGGTGCCGATGGGACGCGGATCCGAGCTGGGCGGGTTGACCGCGGATCAATGCGAGGAGATCTTCGCCAAGCTATACCGCCTGCAGAAGGAGGTCCGCTTCCTGGTCAAGGTGACCGAGGCGCCGCACTACCGTCGCTACGTGGCACAGCAGGAAGGGCTCGAAGGGAGCGCCGGCCCCCGGCATCCCGGAACGCTGCCGGCGCAGTTGATCCGCACGGAAGGACCGGGCCACACGATCGGCCTGGCGCCGCAGGGGGTGAACGCCGGCAAAGGCTTTCTGTTCATCTCGCACCTGGGGGAGGTCTTCCCGAGCGGCTTCCTGCCGGTGAGCGCCGGCAACGTGCGGCGCACCCCGCTCGCCACGATCTACCGCGACACCGAGCTCTTCCAGCAGTTGCGCCGGCCCAACGAGTTCGCCGGCATCTGCGGCCGCTGCGAGTACAACAACATCTGCGGCGGCTCACGATCGCGCGCCTATGCCCTGACCGGCAACCTGCTCGCCACCGACCCGTGGTGCGCCTACCGGCCGGGGGAGGGGAAGGCGCCGCCGCTGCAATAACGGCCCGTTTCGACCCGCACCTCCCGGAATCGGCACGAAACTTGCTGTCTGTATAGCCCCGAGGGAGAAGGGAAGTGTGGGTGCCATGCGCCACGCGCTCGCTCCTGGCCATGCCGGAGGGCTCGGCGTCGCAAGGGCCTGTCTGACGGCCGTTCTCGCGCTCGTTTTTCTCGCTTCGCAATCCCCCCCCTGCGGTCCCGCAAATATGGAACTGCGTCTGCCTCCCGGGCAGACGCTCGCCGATCAGATCGATTCACCCGGTCCCGTCGTCTTCAGCCACTCGACTCACGTGGAGTTCACCGACGGCAACTGCCTCGCCTGCCATCCGTCGCCGTTCAGCCTCCTGGGGCGGCACCGGGTGATCTCGCACGAGGAGATGGAGGCCGGTCGATCCTGTGGGATCTGCCACAACGGCAGCGACGCTACCGGGGTCGACGATTCCGACGCCTGCATGATCTGTCACCGCGAAGGTGGTTCGTGATGAGCGCCGGCCTGCTGTTCGATGCGACCCGCTGCGTTGGCTGCGGCGCCTGCGCGGCCGCCTGCAAGGAACAGAACGATCTGCCGCTGCCGATCGAGGCGAAGACGACCGCCTACACATGGACGACCGTGCAGGCGAAGGCGGGGACCCACGTCCGCCGGCTCTGCATGCACTGCCTCGATCCGACCTGCGTGTCGGTCTGCCCGGTCGCAGCGTTGCGGAAAACCGATGAAGGCCCGGTCATTTACGACGCCGATCGTTGCATCGGCTGCCGCTACTGCATCATGGCCTGTCCGTTCGAGGTGCCGAAATATCAATGGGATCGGGCGATCCCGATCGTCGGCAAGTGCATCATGTGCGCCGACCGGGTCCGCGCGGGACAGGCGACCGCCTGCGCCAGCGTCTGCCCCACCGGCGCGACCCAGTTCGGGGAGCGCGACGATCTGGTCCGCGAGGCGCAGATGCGCATCGACCGAAACCCCGACTGCTACGTCGATCACATCTACGGTCTCGAGGAGGCGGGAGGAACGTCGGTCCTGATGCTGTCGGGCGTACCGTTCGAACAGCTCGGCATGCCGACCAACCTGCCGCTCCAGTCGCTGCCGATGCTGACCTGGCAGGTGCTGTCGAAGATTCCGGACTTCGTGGTGCTGGCCGGAGTGTTCCTGTTCGGCGTTCACTGGATCACGCAGCGGCGTGACGAAGTGCAGCAGGCGAGCCTGGAGTCGACCAGCGACAGCGGAAACGGCCGTCGGACCGGAGGCGGGAGCGCCGCCGGTAACCCCTCCGGCCGTCGCGGGAGGCCGTCATGAACGTGCGCATCTGGCCTGGGACGCGTCCCGTCCCCGTCGGTTTCTGGCAGGGGGCCTTCGTCGTGGTTCTGCTCGCCCTGGGAGTGGTCACCGTGCTGCGCTTCACGCAGGGGCTCGGTGCGACGACCAACCTCAGCGATGAGTTCCCGTGGGGACTCTGGATCGGCTTCGACATTCTGTGCGGCGTCGGTCTGGCGGCCGGGGCATTTACCCTGACCGCCGTCGTGCACATCTTCAACCTGCGCCGCTTCGAGCCGATCGTCCGCCCGACGCTGCTGACCGGGTTTCTCGGCTACATGTTCGTCATCGTGGCGCTGATGTTCGACCTCGGACAGCCGTGGAGGCTCTGGCACGCCCTCATCTTCTGGAACCCGCACTCGGTGATGTTCGAGGTGGCGTGGTGCGTCATGCTCTATACCACGGTCCTGGCGATCGAGTTCTCGCCGGTGGTGTTCGAGAAGCTGCGCCTGGAGCGGCCGCGCCGCATCCTGCACGCGCTGAGCACGCCGCTGGTGATCGGCGGCGTGATCCTGTCGACCCTGCACCAGTCGTCGCTCGGCTCGCTCTATCTGATCGTGCCGGCCAAGCTCCACGCGCTGTGGTACACGCCGTCCCTGCCGTTTCTCTTCTTCACCTCGGCGGTCGGCGCCGGCATCGGCATGGTCATCCTCGAGTCCTATATGAGCGGCCGGACCTTTGGCCGCCGCCTCGAGATGGACCTGCTGGAGCCACTGTCGCGCGCCATGGTGGTCGTCCTCGGGATTTACGCGCTTCTGCGGCTGCAGATCCTGATGAAGAACGGGGCGCTCGAAGCCCTCAACCCTCCCGGCTACGAGGGCACGATGTTCCTCATTGAAATGGGACTGGGCGTCCTGCTCCCGGTGGCTCTCCTCCTGTTCAGGAAGGTGAGGACGAGCGAACGCGGTCTGGTGGCCGCCTCGTTTCTGGTGGTCCTCGGCTTCGTCATGAACCGCCTCAACGTCAGCATCACCGGGATGGAGGGCGCCGCCGGAATCCGTTACCTGCCGTCGTGGATGGAGATCGTCGTGTCGCTCGGCCTGGTGGCGATCGGCATGGCGGTGTTCGCGCTGGCGGTGTGTTATCTCCCGATTTTTCACAGTGAGCCGGCGCCGGCCGCAAGGAGCGGGGCCGCTCATCACATGGGACCCGTGGAGGTCTGAACGGTGCGCACCCGAATCGGCACACAGATCATCGTCGGTGCGGGGTTGACCACCGCGCTGTCGATCGCGGTGATGGCGGTGCTGATCATCGGCGCCCACCGCAACCAACTGATCGCCGATCGCGTGCGCGAGGCCGACCTGGTGAGCGAGACGATCAAGAGCAGCACCCATTACGACATGCTCGAAAACCGCAGGGGGAACCTGCACCGCCAGATCGAGACGATCGGGCGGCAGGAGGGGATCCAGCGCGTCCGGGTGTTCAACAAGGAAGGGCGGATCATGTTCTCCTCCGACGCCCTCGAGATCGGGCACTCGCTCGACAAGCGGGGCGAGGCGTGCTACGCCTGTCATGTCGAGGGACAGACACTCGAGGCGCTGCCGATCATGGCCCGGTCTCGCATCTTCCGCGGCCCCGGCGGCGACCGGGTGCTCGGCATGATCAATCCGATTCAGAACGAGCCGGGCTGTTCCGCCGCCGCCTGCCACGCCCACAACGAGGATCAGTCGGTGCTCGGGGTCCTCGATGTCACCATCTCGCTGGCCGAGGTCGACTCCCAGATCGCCGCCAGCCAGGCGCGCATGGCCGTCCTCGCGGCGCTCGCCATCGTGTCGAGCGGGCTGATACTCTGGTGGCTCAATCGGCGGCTGGTGGTGCGTCCGGTGGCGGCGCTGATCGAGGGGACGCGGCGGGTGGCGGCCGGCGATCTGACGACCACCATCCGGGTCTATTCCGGTCATGAGCTGGGGGATCTGGCGCGCGCCTTCAACACCATGACCCGCAACCTCGCCGACGCGCAGCGCCAGCTGGTGCAGGCGGAGAAGCTTGCCTCGGTGGGGCGGCTGGCAGCCGGCGTGGCGCACGAGATCAACAATCCCCTCACCGGCGTTCTGACCTACAGCTCCCTGCTGCTGCGCCAGATGCAGGGCCAGCCGGAGATGCACCAGGACCTCGAGATCGTGGTGCGCGAGACGAAACGCTGCCGCGACATCGTCAAGGGCCTTCTTGATTTCGCCCGGCAGTCGCCGCCGCAGCGGCAGAAGGTCGATCTGAACGAGGTGGCGCGCCGGGCCGTCGCGGTCGTGATGAACCGACTGCGGATCAACCGGGTGACGCTGAACCTCGATCTGGCGCCCGATCTTCCGACGGTCGACGCCGACGCGAACCAGATGCAGCAGGTGATGGTCAATCTGCTGCTGAACGCGTCGGACGCCGTCGGACGCGCCGGCGGCAGCATCCAGTTCTCCTCGCAGTGCGTCGCCCTGGAGCCGTGGGGTCACGCGGTCATCCGCCAGGCGACCTGCCCGGCCGGCTGCAACCTGCTCGACCCGCAGGAGCGCATCGGAGGTCTGCCCGCGATCAAGGTCGCGCGGCGTCATGGCGGGCGCGAGTGGTCCGACCACCTCGACCCGGTCTACGGCCGGTTCAACCGCGCCGAAAGGGAGCCATGCGAGGACGGAGTCGAGAGTGCGGTGCTCTGCCCCGGATGCCACACCTCCCTCACGCCGCCGGACAGGAGCTGCGGGAAGTGCGGGGCGGCCACGTTCGCCGTGCTGGTGCCGGGAGAGGGGCGCGTCGAGTGGTGCGGGCGCAAGGGATGCCACGCCGCGCGCTGGGAGGCGCGCGAGGCGGCGGGAGCGCAGCGGTACATCGATCTGGTGGTGGAGGATACCGGCTGCGGCATCCCGCCGGAGGCGCTGGATCATGTGTTCGAGCCGTTCTACACGACCAAGGGACGTCGCGGCACCGGCCTGGGCCTGGCGGTGAGCTGGGGCATCGTCGAAGCGCATGGTGGAACGATCGACGTGACCAGCCGGCCGGGAGCGGGGACGCGGTTCACGGTGCGGTTGCCGCTGGCGCCCCGGACGACGGCCACGGTGGCCGCGGCGTGAGAAAGGATGGACCGGCCGATGGACGACATCGAGAAGCGATCCGAGAAAGCGGAACGGTGGGACATCCTGGTCATCGATGACGAGCCGGTGGTGCGCGACGGGATCCGCAGGATCCTGGAGCTGCGCGGGCTGCGCGTTGCCACCGTCGCCGATGGAGGCGAGGCGCTCGCTCATCCGGCGCTCGGAAGTTGCCGGGTGGTGTTCTGCGACCTGGTCCTGCCGGATCTTTCCGGGATTGTGGTGATCGATGAGATTCGCAAGACGCGGACCGACCTCCAGGTGGTCCTGATCACGGGCTACGCGACCTTCGAGCAGGTCGAGCAGGCGCGTGAGTCCGGAGCGTCGAGTTTTCTGGCGAAGCCGTTTGAAGAATCGGAGCTGGTGGCCGCCGTCGAGGCTGCTCTCGGATCCGGCGTGCCCGCCATTAAGGAGAGTTGATCATGACGGCCCTTGTGGTGGTGCTGATGTTCGTCGGTTTCGTGCTTCTCGATCTCCTGGTGCGCGCGGTGACACGCCGGGTCGAGGACAAACGCCGGATAAAAAAACGGGAGGACGTGCTGCGCACCTCGTTGCGCCTGGAGTTCGCGGACGAGGCGAAAAGCCTGAAGCGGGTCGAGGTGCCGCAACCGAAGGCGACCATCCTGGTGGTCGACGACGAACCGGTCGTTCTCGACAGCCTGCGCAGGATTCTGGTGCTCGACGGCTTCAGCGTCGATACGGTGGAGAGCGGCCCGGAAGCGCTCAACCTGGTGCAGCGTCACGACTACGATTTCCTGTTCACCGACCTGAAGATGCCGGAAATGGACGGCGTCGAGGTGGTGAAGGCGGTCCGTCACCTGCGCCCCGATACCGACATCGCCGTGATCACCGGCTACGCCACCATCGAAACGGCGGTGGAGACGATGAAGCACGGCGCCATCGCCTATGTGCAGAAGCCGTTCACTCCCGACGAGATGACCGAGTTCGCCAACGCGCTGCTGATCAAGCGGGAGGCG
This sequence comes from uncultured bacterium, assembly GCA_965371335.1. Lineage (GTDB taxonomy): Bacteria > Acidobacteriota > Polarisedimenticolia > Gp22-AA2 > Gp22-AA2 > CBDUYA01. The sequence goes on from CBDUYA010000122.1 coordinate 6,815, forward strand.
CGCCTGGAGGCGCAGCGCCGCCCGGTGGTGCACCTGGTGGCGCCCGCGATGGCCGAGAGCCTCGCCGGCCGCGACTTCAGCGTGCCGGGTGGGGCGTTTCTCTCCGCAGGGCACGTCTGGGTACGGGTCGAGCCGGACGGCGACGTGCGGATTGGCCTCGACGACTTCGCCCGCAAGGCGCTCGGCACCAGTGAGGGGATCGAGCTGCCGGCGGCCGGAACGACCGTGCGCCGGGGAGAGCCGCTGTTCGCCGTGCGGCGCGGATCGAGGACGGTGCACTTCGCGGCGCCGCTGGCAGGGAGCGTCAAGCTGATCAATGGGGCGCTGAACGACGACCCCGCCCACCTCAGCCGGAGTCCGTACGATCGCGGCTGGGTCTGTCTCATGCAGCCGGCCGACCTGCCCGCCGCGCTTCCCACCCTGCGCATCGGCGAGCCGGTCGTCAGCTGGTACCAGGACGAAATCGCCCGCCTGCGCAACGCCGGCGGGACGGCGGAGCACGGCGCCCCGGCGGTCGACTGGGAGACCTTCGAAGCGGAGTTCCTGAAGCGAACCGAGCCGGTCGAGGTCTGACCGGCCCGGGGTCGATCCGGCTCCCTGTCGGTCCGACACCAGCGGCGATGCGAGCCTGGCTGCAAATATGGGTGAAGACCACGCTTGTCAGAGTGCTCTTCTGCCGAACCTGGAGAAAGCCGCCTTGGCCATGGTGCGGCGCACGCGGGCGAGCTGCGATTGCAGAGGGATTTTCTTCGGACAGAAGTCCTCGCAGGCGAGCAGCCCCATGCATCCGAAGGCGCCTTCGTCGGTTCCCACCACCTCGAAATAATCCGAATCTTTTCGCTCGTCGCGCGGGTCGACCAGGAAGCGGGCGATTCGGTTCAGCCCCGCCGCCGCCATGAAATCCTCCCGCATGTTGGCGGTGCCGCAGGACGCCACGCAGCATCCGCACTCGATGCAGCGGTCCATCTCGTAGATCTCCAGGGCCATGTCGTTCGACATCCGCTCTTCCTCGGCCTTGGAGTCGAACTTCTTGTCGGTGTGGATCCACGACTCGGTGCGCTCCGCCATCGCCCGGAACCAGGTGCCGGTGTCGACCGACAGGTCGCCGATGAGCTTGAAGGCCGGGAGAGGCATCAAGGTGATGGTCGCCGGGAGCTTCGACACCAGGGTCTTGCACGCCAGGCCGGGGCGGCCGTTGATCATCACGGCGCAGGATCCGCAGATCCCCGCCCGGCACACGAAATCGAACTGCAGGGACGGATCCTGTTCCTCCCGGAGCTTCTTCAGGGCGATGTACAGGTTCAGACCCGGATATTCCTCCAGGAGGTATTGCTGCATGCGCGGTTCGGAATCGGGATCCTGAGGATTGTACCGAAAGACTTTGAATAGTAATGTCCGTGCCACGGTTTTATCCCCTCCGTGTGGTTTCGATCATTGCTGTTCGCCGTACCCGCGTGACCCTGGAGGGCTCTCAGTGATCACAACCGGCTCGTATTCCAGCCTCGGGAGATCGCTCTCTTCCGGCCAGTAAGCCAGTGTGCGATTGAGCCAATTGTCGTCGTCGCGCTTGTGGCAATCCTCGCGGAAATGGCTACCCCGGCTCTCAGTCCGTTGCGCCGCGCCGTATGCGACGCAGAGGGCCATCCGCACCATTCCCGGCGCCCGCAGGGCCTGCGCCAGCTCCGGACTCACGCCATTGCCGTTCGATCTCAGGCCGATCTTCAGGGACCGGGCGTAGATCGCCCGCAGCTCCTCCACCCCCCGGTCGAGGTCCTTTCCGTTGCGGAAGATGTGCACCTTCTCCTCCAGCACCTTGGCGGCGGCGGCGAGGACGGCAAAGCAATTCTCGTTGCCATCGCTAGTGTCCCGTTTCTAACAGTTCTTTACAACGTCGGACCTTGCGGAGGATTCTT
>CBDUYA010000123.1:0-8709 GCA_965371335.1 uncultured bacterium
CGTGTGCGCCGGTCAACGCCCTCACGACACGGATCCGTTTCCGGGCACCCGTCGCAACGGCCGGCAGCCCAACCACCGGTGCCGGCTCCCTCAAGAACGGAACAATAGAGCGCTACGTCGAAGACGTTCTGTGGGCGGCGGCCCGCGCCACTGCCCGCTCCGCAGCCTACTCCACCGCTTGCTCTGTCTCGGAGGACCACTGATGACCGATCCCCCCTGAAGCGCACCGGACATCACAGGCCCGTCGCCGGACAGTAGAACACCCGCCCGCGGCGATCACGACACCGCGCATCGACGCCAGGTCTGTTCGCCGCGGTCGTTGGTTCACACGAAGCGGAGTGATCCAGGTGGTGATGGCCCGGAAACAGCTGAGCGGATCCTCGTCCGGGGGTCGGAGTGCTAGACTGCGAACTTCACCGCCTGCCCCGGGAGGGACGCCACGCGAATTCCGCTCAAAAGACTCGATTGGGCGATGCGCCCGTTCGATCTGTTCTTCGATCCGCACGTCGGCCAGCGGGGGCGCTGGATCTTCTACAGCGCGCTGATCGGGACGGTGTCCGGGCTCGGCGCCATCCTGTTCGACTTCGTCTTCCATCTGGCGCAGCGGCTCCTCCTCGGGGAGATCGGCACCTTCATCCCGCCCGGCAGCGGCATCGAGGGGGGCGCCGGCCATTCCCCGTCCGTTCCCTGGATGCTGCCGGTCTCGCTCGTCGTCGGGGGGCTGATCTCGGGGGCGCTCGTCTTCTTCATCGCCCCGGAGGCGGAGGGGCACGGCACCGACGCGGTGATCAGGTCGTTCCATCACCTGCGCGGCAAGATCCGCAAGCGGGTGCCGGTGGTGAAGGCGATCTCCTCCGCCATCACTATCGGGTCGGGCGGATCGGCCGGCCGCGAAGGGCCGATCGCCCAGATCGGCGCCGGTTTCGGCTCGTACCTCGCCGATCTCCTCAAGCTGAGCAATCACGACCGCCGCATCCTGATGATGGCGGGGGTCGCCGGCGGCATCGGCAGCATCTTCCGGGCGCCGCTCGGCGCGGCATTTTTCGCCGCCGAGGTTCTCTACAGCAAGCCGGAGTTCGAATACGAGGTCCTGCTGCCGGGGTTGATCTCCGCCATCACCGGGTTTTCGATTTACTCGTCGTACGCCGGCTGGGGGACGCTGTTCGACACGCCGCCGATCGACTTTCACGAGCCGCACCAGCTCTTGATCTACGTCCTGCTCGGAATTCTCTGCGCCGTCGGCGGCAACCTCTATCCGAAAATCCTGTACGGCTTTCGCGATCGCGTGTTCAAGCCGCTGCCGGTCCCGGTCTGGACCAAGCCGGCCCTCGGCGCCCTGGCCCTCGGCATCATCGCCGTCTACTTTCCGCAGGCGCTCGGCATGGGCTCCGGTTACGTGCAGCAGGCGATCGAGGGGAACCACACCATCGGCTTTCTGCTGCTGTTCGCGGCGGTGAAGATCATCGCCACCTCGCTGACCATCTCGAGCGGCGGCAGCGGCGGCGTGTTCGGCCCGTCGCTGGTGATTGGCGGAGCGCTCGGCGCCGCCTTCGGGCAGGCGGCGGCGATCTACGTTCCGGACCTGGCGCCGGAGCCGGCGGCGTGCATCCTGGTCGGGATGGGCGGATTCTTCGCCGGAGTCGCCAAGACCCCCTTCGCTTCCGTGATCATGGTGATGGAGCTGACCGGATCGTACGGGCTGCTGGTGCCGTCGCTGCTGGTCGCCACCCTCGCCTATCTTCTCACCCCGCCGAAGACGAAGCTGTACGAGAATCAGCTCGCCAGCCGCACCGAGTCGCCGGCGCACCTCGGATCGTTCGCCCTCGACATCCTGCGCCGTTCGCGCGTGCGCGACAGATGGAAGCCGGAGGAGAGGGACGAGGTGCGCGCCGTCAGCGAGGAAGCGAATCTCGAGTCGCTGATGGAGCTCGCCTCCGGCTCGAAGCAGAATGTCTTTCCGGTCATCGACAAGGATGGCGTGCTCGTGGGGGAGCTGTCGATCGAGGACGTGCGCCGCGCCCTGATCTCCGACGAGCCGAAAGAGAGCATCACTGTCCGCAGCCTGATGAAGAAGGTGGTCGGCCCGCTGCTGCCTGGCGATGATCTGGCGCGCGCGGCGCAGTTGCTCGCCAGCCGCCAGGCCGACTCGGTCATCGTCGTGAAAAGCCGCCAGCGGCCGGAGATCCTCGGCCTGTTCACGCGCCACGACCTCGTGATCGCCTACAGCAGGCACTTCGAGTCGGCGGACCAGGAGCGTGCCGACGGACCGCCGCGCATCGAGCCGTTCTGAGGCAACGAGCCGCTCTGAGGCAACGATGGAGCATCTGATCCCAACCGCATGGTTCACCGGCGCCCCGCAGTGGGGGCTGCTGCTGACCGCCGCCGTCGCCATCGCGCTGCTCGGCCAGGGGGCCGCCTGGCTGGTCGACGGCGCCTCCGGCCTCGCCTACCGCATGGGGATCTCCAAGGTGATCGTCGGCGCCACCATCGTGTCGCTCGGAACGACCAGCCCGGAGTGCGCCGTATCGGTGGTGGCCGCGTGGTCGGGGCAGCCGGGACTGGCGCTTGGCAACGCCATCGGATCAATCATCGCCGACTCCGGTCTGATCTTCGGGCTCGGGTGTCTCATCGCCGTGCTTCCCGCCGATCGGTTCGTCCTGGTGCGGCAGGGGTGGGTGCAATTCGGCTCGGGGATGCTGCTGGCGATCATCTGCTACGCGGCCTGGTCGATGTCGGGGGCGGGAGCGACCATCGGCCGCCCGATCGGCATCCTCTTTCTTCTGCTCCTCGCCGGCTACCTGGCCGTATCGATCCGCTGGAGCCGCGAGCACCCGCACGGCGAGCCGTTTCAGGGGGCGGAGGAGAACAGCGGCGCAGCGGACACCACCGGCACGGGGGGCGCCAGCGGATCGGGCGGCGCGTCCCGTTCGGCCCGGTCCCTCACCGCGCTCTGCCTGGTCGGTCTGACGCTGGTGATCCTGTCGAGCCACGTCCTGGTGCAGGCGGTCACCGAGGTGGCGGAGGCGCACTGGCACGTTCCGAAGGTGGTCATCGCCAGCACTCTGGTGGCCCTCGGCACCTCGCTGCCGGAGCTGGTGATCGGCGTGACGAGCATCATGAAGGGACATCGGGAGATCCTGGTCGGCAACGTCATCGGGGCCGACATCCTGAACGTGCTGTTCGTCATCGGCGCCTCGGCCGTCGCGGCGCCGCTGCCGATCATCGAGAGCGGGGCGAGCGCGTCGATGATCGCCCTCTACCTGCACGTGCCGACGATGATTCTGATCCTCGTCCTGTTCCGCCTGTTCATTCGCTCGGCCACCCGCACCGGCCACTTCCGGCGCTGGTACGGCGTGCCGCTGGTGGCCATCTACGTGGCCTACGTCGCGTTGCAGTACATCATCACCTGATGCGGAGGACTTTCATGTCGCGTGCCCCCGGAGCATTTCTGATCGCTTTCACACTCTCGTGCATCGCCGTGCTTCCGGCCGGCGCCGACGAGTCGCCGCTCGCTGCTCTCGATCGCATCTACGCCGATCTCGAGACCCTTTACATCGATCTGCACCGCACGCCCGAGCTGTCGCTCCAGGAGGAGAAGACGGCGGCGAAGATGGCCGCCCGCCTGCGCGATCTCGGTTTCGAGGTGACGGAGGGGATCGGCGGCCACGGCGTGGTCGGCCTGCTCAGGAACGGCGACGGCCCGACAGTAATGCTGCGTACCGATCTCGACGGCCTGCCGGTGGAGGAGAAGACCGGGGTCGAGTACGCCAGCCGGGCGACCAGCGTGAACCCGGATGGCGAGACAGTCCCGGTCATGCACGCCTGCGGCCACGACGTCCACATGACCTCCTGGGTCGGCGCCGCGACCATCCTGGCGGGCGCCCGCGACCGGTGGAGCGGCACGCTGATGATGATCGGACAGCCGGCGGAGGAGATCGGGCAGGGCGCCGGCGCCATGCTCGACGATGGCCTGTTCCGCACCTTTCCGAAACCGGACTACGCCTTCGCCATTCACGACAACGCCAACCTGCCCTCCGGCAGTGTCGGCTACACCCCGGGAGCGGCGCTGGCCAGCGCCGATTCAGTCGACATCGAGATCTTCGGCAAGGGGGGCCACGGCGCCTACCCGCACACCACCATCGATCCGATCGTCATCGCGTCGCGCATCGTCGTCTCCCTGCAGACCATCGTGGCGAGAGAGATCAGCCCGCTCGATCCCGGCGTGATTACCGTCGGCTCGTTCCACAGCGGCTCCAAGCACAACATCATTCCCGACCACGCCCATCTGCAACTGACCGTGCGTGCCTACACCGACGCCGTGCGCGAGCACCTGCTGGCCGGCATCGAGCGGATCGCGCGCGCCGAGGCGGAGGCGGCGCGGGCGCCGCGGCCGCCGATCGTGACCGCCTCGCAGGGGACGCTGTCGACCATCAACGACCCCGCTCTGACCCGGCGTCTGGCGCGCCGCTTCGAGACGGAGCTTGGCGCCGATCGGGTGGTTGAGATCCCGCCGGTGATGGGGGCGGAGGATTTCAGCCTGTTCGGCCGGGCCGGGGTGAGAGCGGCGATCTTCTGGGTCGGCACCGTGGAACCGCGCAGGTATGGCGAGGCGCAGGCATCGGGGACGCCGCTTCCGTCGCTCCACTCGCCGCTGTTCGCGCCGGATCGCGAGCCGACCCTGCGCACCGGGGCGTCGGTCATGGTGCTGGCGGCGCTGGAGCTGTTCAGCGATCCGGAGAGCGACTGAGAGCGGACCGGGCCGGGAGGCACAACGGCCCGGTTTTTGCTTGCCTGAGGCCGGTATCCGTCGTACTTTAGAACGCTCGACCGGAATCACCGGGGCCGGGTCGCACCCCCCGAACGGTCAAGGAGTCGCAGGATCGTGACTGCCCCCACGCCGCCCGTTCGCCCGCGCCCGACCCTCCTTCGCCTGCTGGCCATGCTGCTCTTCGTCGGCGCCATGACCGTGCCGGATGCCAGCGCCCTCGTCACACGCGGCGCCGTCGAGCTCGATGAGAAGGTCCTCCCCCCGGCGCCTTTCCGCCAGAGTCCGCGGCTCATCATCGCGGGGGAGGGCGGCCCCGCGGCCGCGGTGACCGCGGCCTTCCGCTCCCGCCGCGGGGGGGAGTGGACGATCGCCTTCGACGAGCGGACCGGGCGTCCGGCGCTGATCTCCGGCAGTGGCGTGCCGCTTCTGCCGGGGCGCGGGAACTCCCTGACGCCGGCGCTGCTCGGCCTCTCCTCCGCCTCGTTCGATCTCGCCGAAGCGGAGCCGCTCGCCCGCGCGTTCATCGAGGCCGAGGGGGATCTGCTGCTGCCCGGCGTGGGCGATCTGCGGCTGAATCAGGCCCGCAGCGGTTCATTCGACAGCGGCCGGATCCATTACTTCGACTACGACTGGTACGTCGACGGCATCCCGGTGGAGGGGGCGCGGGTCTTCCTGCGGGTTAACCACGGCAACATCGTGCAGTTCGGCACCGACGGCGTGGGGCGGGGGGGGATCCCGACCGTGGCGGTGCTCGACGCCGACGACGCCGTCGCGCGCCTGTTCGCCCACGCCGGCGGCCGCACGGTGGAAGACGTGGTCATCGAACCGGGCCGTCTCCTGATCCTGCCGCGGGCCGGTGATTCGATCGCCGCCCCCTGGGGTGAGGGGGCTCTCTATCGTCTCGTCTGGCGCGTCGCCTTCCGCCGCGGCGCCACACGACCGACCTGGACGGCGGACGTCGATGCCCGTAGCGGCGAGGTGCTGTCATTCCACGACGCCAACCGCTACGCGCGGGTCACCGGCGGCGTCTATCCCCGCACGATCACCGATACGGAAGAGGAGCGACCCTTCACGCAGACCAACGTGACCCAGGGGGGCGGGCCGATCGATACCGGCGACGACGGGCGCTACAGCCACACCGGGGAGCGGTCGTTCACGGCCCTCGACGGGCCTTTCTTCCGCACCACCTGCATCGCTTGTGAATCGCCCGAGCGCGCCTTCGCCTTGGCTGACGGCGGCCGGGGAGACCTGAGGCTCGGCACCGGCGGCGTCGATCAGATCGGCAACGGCCTGTCGACGCCCGCCGAGCGCAATGCCTTCTTCCATCTCAACCTGCTGCGGCGCCTAGCGATGAAGTGGATCACCCTGTCGTGGTTCTCCAACACGGTGGACGTCAACGTCAACATCGACGATACCTGCAATGCGTTCTGGAACGGCTCGACGGTGAACTTCTTCCGCTCCGGAGGGGGCTGCAACAACACCGGCGAGATCGCCGACGTCATGTACCACGAGTGGGGACACGGCCTCGACCAGTTCACCAATCTCGGCGACGGCTCGACCGGGGAAGCGACCGGCGACATCACCTCGATGCAGGTGACGCACGACGCGATGGTCGGCCCCGGGTTCGATCAGGGGGGCTTCCCGGTCCGCGATCTCGAGGCGGCGAGGGTCGGCTACCAGGCTCGCACCGACAATCTCGACACCTTCTGCGATGACTGCAGCGCGCTCGGCCTCGCCTGCTCGGACGGGCCGTTCGGGCACGAGGTGCACTGCGAAGGGGAGATCTACGGCCAGGCCCACTGGGAGCTGGCCGGGCTGATGATCGCCAAGCACGGCTTCAACACCGGCTGGCAGGATCTGGAGCGCATCTACTTCACCTCGCTGCCGCAGGCCGACACGCTGGAGCCGAACGTTGCGGGGAGCGTGTTCGACGCCTACATCGCCGTCGACGACGACAACGGCGACCCGACGGACGGCTCCCCGAACTGCGCCGAGATCTTCGCCGCCTTCAGCGCGCACGGCATCGCCAGCGCCAGTGGCGCCGGCTGCGTTTCCACCTCCGGCTGCACGCGGCCCGCCGAGCCGGCGGTGACCCCGACCTCCGGCGACGGCCGGGTGATCCTCGACTGGACCGCCTCCGCCGGGGCGACGTCGTACACCATCCTGCGCGCCGACTTCGCCGCCACCGGCGCCTACCTGCCGGTCGGCACGACCGCCGGGACCCACTTCGAGGATGCCAGCGCGCATCCCGGGATCACCTATCACTACGTCGTCGAAGCGGAGAACGGCGGCGGCTGCCGGTCGACGATCAACACCTCGGTTCCGGCCACCGTGGCGACCGCAGCGCACCTCGACATCGTCGACGTGGCGCTCGACGACATCCCGGTCGGCAACCGCAGCGGATTCGCCGATCCGGTCGAGGCGGTCGATCTGACGGTCATGCTTGCGAACCGGAGCCCGGCCGACTCCGCCGGTGCCGCCGCCGGCACGCTCTCGACCTCCACCCCGGGGGTGACGGTCGGCAGCGCCGTCGCCTCGTACGGCGCCATCGCCCCCGACACCTCCGCCGCCTCAGCGACCGCCTACCGGGTCGATCTCGGCTCGCCTCTCGCCTGTGGTGACGACATCGCCTTCTCGCTGGCGCTCGACGACGGCAACGGCCTGCCGGCGTCCCCGGCGACCTTCCCGCTCCTGGTCGGTCAGCGGACGGTCCGTTTCAGCGATGACTTCGAGACCGACAAGGGGTGGACCGTCGCACCCGGCGCGCCGGCGGCTATCGCCGGGGCCTGGCTGCGGGGTGATCCGTTCGGCACCAACTGGCAGCCGGAGAGGGGCGCTCCGTCCACCGCGGGTGTGCAGTGCTACTTTACGGGGCAGAATATCTCCGACGCCGCCGGCGACGTCGACGGCGGCGAGACGATCCTCGTATCGCCGGTGATCGATCTGAGCGGTGCGGCCGCGGCGCGTCTTTCCTACCAGCGCTGGTGGGGGGCGTCGCTGACCGCCGATACCGGCGATTTCTTCGCCGTCGACGTGCGGGCCGACAGCGTCTCCCCGTGGGTCAACGTCGATCTGGCCGGAGCGGACGAGCGGGCGGCCGGCTGGCAGCCGTTCGAGATCCGGCTCGATGGTCTGATCGCGCTGACCAGCGAGTTCCAGATGCGGGTGCGGGTCCTCGACGGATCGTTCGAGACGACGGTCGAGGGAGCGATCGATGAGGTGCGGGTGGAGGAGATCGCCTGCGACCTGACGCCCCCCTGCTTCGTCGAGCCGGGCTTCGCCGGCCTTGGCGTTGCCCTGCAGGGCGCCTCGTGCGGCGAGGCCGACCTGTTGTGGGGCGCCGCGTCGTCCAACTGCACCAATGCGGCGATCAGCTACAACCTCTATCGTTCGACGCAGTCCGGGTTCACCCCCGGACCGGGGACGTTGATCGCTTCCGGGCTCGACCAGCTGACGTTCCACGACACGCTGCTGTCGCCGGGCGTCACGTATTACTACGTCGCCCGCGCCTTCGACTCCCGCTCGGGCGAGGAGTCCAACATGGTCGAGGTGCCGGTCATCGCGCCGACGACTCCCGACACCGTCGCCCCGCTGTTCGACGGCGTGAGCGCGGCGTTGTCCGGCACGAACTGCGGCGAGACGATCGTCACCTGGCCGCAGGCGGCGGAGAGCTGCTCCGGGCCGGTGCGCTACGACCTGTTCCGTTCGCTGACCCCCGGCTTCACGCCCGCTCCCGCCAACCTGGTCGCCTCGACCCTGTCGGTCGGCTACATCGACACGGCGTTGACGCCCGGCGTGACCCATTTCTACAAGGTCGCGGCGGTCGACACGGAAGGGAACGTCACCACGCCCCCTCAGGAGGTCTCGGCCGCTGCCGTGATCCTGCCGCTCGATCTCTACCTGGAGGTCTTCGAATCGACCAACGGCGGATGGGGAGCGAC
>CBDUYA010000124.1:0-8696 GCA_965371335.1 uncultured bacterium
CATCATGCTGTTACGCATGCCGGAAAACTGGCTGGTATCGACCAGCTTCAGGGGGAACGGCGCGATGCCGATGACCAGGCCGGCGACGATGATGACGGCGGTCCAGCCTTTGCGGCGCAGCGTCCAGCGGAGGATCCCGGCGTAGCGATCTTCCAGCCATCCGATCTGCCGGTTGGGCGGCGTCTGCCGGCGCCGCAGCAGGCGGGCCGACATCAACGGGATGAGAGTCAGCGAGGAGAAGAGTGAGCAGCCAAGGGCAATGGAAATGGTCAGCCCGACCTCTCCCAGCCAGGTGGTCAGCTCGCTCTTGGTGCCGACGATCAGCGGCAGGAAGACGATCATCGTCGTCAGGGTCGACGAGATCACCGCCATCATGACGCCGCGGGCGCCCTCCAGGGCCGCCTTCTTCGGGTCGGGCTCGTCGCGGTGCCGGCGATCGATCGATTCTAGAACGACGATGGCGTTGTCGACCAGCATCCCGACCCCGAGCATCAGCCCCATCATCGACAGGATGTTGAGGTTCATCCCCATGAAGTACATCAGGCCGCAGGCGGCGATAATCGAGAAGGGGATGGAGAACGACACGATCAGGGTCGAGTCGAGCCGCCGCAGGAAGAAGTAGAGAACGAAGATTGCCAGCAGCGCCCCGACGATGCCGGCGCGCTGCAGCCCCGTGATCGACCGCGTGATCTCCTTCGCCTGGTCCTGCCAGACGAGCACGTTCACCCCCTGCAGGAGGGGATCGCCGTTGATGTCCTCCTCGATCACCTTCATGACGGCGAGGACGACGTCGACGGTGTTGGCGGTCGATTCCTTGTAGACGTCGAGCGCCACGGCGAACTTCCGGTCGAGGTGGCGGCCGTAGCGGATCGGCGGCTCCTCGTAGCGGATCTCGGCGATCTCCGACAGCCGCAGGCCACGCTCGTTGATGCGCAGATCGCTGATGGCATCGATCGAGTCGAAGGCGCCGATGGCGCGGGCGGTGTAGCGCAGCCCGCCGGCGTTCACCTGCCCCAGCACCAGATTGGAGGATGCCCCCTGCAGCCGCTCGATCAGCTGGCTGACGTCGACCCGGTGCTCCTTCACCTTGTCGAGGATCAGGTCGATGCTGATCTCGCGCGGCTCGACGCCGCCGAGATCGACGCGCGCCACGCCCGGAACGCGCCGCAGACGGTTGAGGATGCGCGCCTCCAGCAGCTCGTAGCTCTCCGACAGATCGACCCCCTCGGCCGACAGCCGCGCCTGCACAACCGGGATGTCGCTGGTGTTGAACGAGTAGATCTGAATATCGCCGATCCCTTCCGGCAGGGTGCGCTTGATCTGATCCATCTTCTCGCTCACCTGCATGCGGACGATGTCGAGCTCCTCCCCCCAGTTGAATTCCAGCTCGAACTCCACGTTATCGGCCGTCGAGGTGGAGCGCAGGCGCTTGACGCCGGAGAGGGTGGCGAGCGCCTCCTCGACCGGCTTGGCAATCTCCCGCTCGATCTGCTCCGGGTTGGAGTTCGGATACGGGACGACAATGCCGATGTACGGGATGTCGAGGGCCGGCAGGAAGGCGTGCGGCAGGCGCGCCATGGCGATGCCGCCGATCACCATGATGCTGACCAGGAGCATGAAGGTGGTGACGGGACGGCTGACCGACAACTTCGGGAGATTCATCGCGACGCCTCGTCCGGTCCGGATGCGTCGCGCCGCAACGGCAGCGGACCGATCTCACCCTCGTCGGCAGGTCCGGCGAACGCCGGCAGCGGCAGCGAGCCGCCCCCCACCGCCGGGCCCGTGCTCCAGCGCTCCGTCCCGGCGTCTTCGCGGGCAGTTCCAGTGCCGCCGGGCGCCGGCTGGCGATCGGCGACGAACACCTTGCGATCGAACAGCGTATAGACGACCGGGATCACCACGAGGGTCAGAAGGGTTGCCACGGCGAGCCCGCCAATGACGGTGATCGCCAGCGGGGCGCGCAGCTCGGAGCCCTCCCCGAGACCGATCGCCATCGGCAGCAGGCCGAAGATGGTGGTCGACGAGGTCATCAGCACCGGCCGCAAGCGTCCCAGGCCGGCCTGCATGATCGCCTCCTCGCGCCGCATCCCTTCCTGACGGCGCTGGTTGACGGTATCGATCAGGACGATGGCGTTATTGACCACGATGCCGGACAGCATAACGGCGCCGATCAGCGCCACGACGTTGATGGTGTTGCCGGTGATCGCCAGGGCGAGGATCGCGCCGATGGCGCCGAGCGGCACCGTGAAGATGACCACGAACGGATGCACGAATGATTCGAACTGCGACGCCATCACCAGGTAAACGAGGAAGATGGCGAGCGCCATCGCCATGATCAGGGAGCGCAGGGAGCGTTGCATCTCCTCTTCCTGGCCGCTCAGCCCGGCCACGACCCCGGCCGGGAAGGCCTGGCCGCGAATGACCTCGCGCACATCGACCGCCACCGCGGCCATGTCGCGCCCCGACAGGTTGCCGGAGATGACGATTGCGCGCTTCTGGCCGATGCGCCGGATCTCGCTCGGCCCGGCCGTCTCCTCAACGTCGGCCACCGACTTCAGGTAGATCGGCACCCCCGCGCGTTGAGCGACGATCATGTCCTTGACGTCGTCAATCGACGCGGCGCCGACCTCGACGGAACGGACCAGGATGTCGATCTCGCGATCCCCCTCCAGGAACCGGGTGGCGACCTCGCCCTGCACCTTATTACGCACCGTGGAGGCAACCTGGAAAAGATCGAGGCCGAGCTGCGCCAGGCGATCCCGGTTGAAGGTCACCTGCAGCTCGGGATTGCCGATCTGCAACGATGACTTCACGTCGACGAGGCCCGGGATGTCTTCGATTTCGCTCTTCAGGATCGCCGCCGAGGCCTGCAAATCCTCCAGGTTGTCGGCGTACACTTCGACCTCGATCGGTGTGCGGAAGGTGAAGTAGGTCGGACGCTCGAACTTGAAGCGGGCGATACTCGACGTCTCCAGCCGATCGCGCAGCAATGCGATCACCGCTTCCTCATCGGCGCGCGTCGCGGCGGGCGCCATCCTCACCTGCAGCCGGGCGGCGTTCTCCCCTTCGGTACCGGTGCGCGCCAGCGACAGCCCGGCGCCACCGGCGATGGTCGAGTAGGAAGCGATGCGCGCGTCGTCGTCCAGCAGCGTCTGGATGTCGGCCATGAAACGATCGGTCGCCTCGAGCGGCGTCCCCTCCGGCAGCTCGACGTTGAAGCTGAACTCACCCTGGCTGAAGGTCGGGATCAGATCGACGCCGAGGCCCCGGCCGAGAGCGAGCGCCCCCATGAAAGCGGCGATCGCCAGTCCCAGCACGATGGCGCGCTGGCCCAGCGCCCAGCGCAGGAGCGGCGCGTACATTGCCGTCAGCCCCGCCATCATCTTGTCGAATAGCCACGTGAGGGGGCGGAACAGGAAGGCGACGCCGCGGATCACCCAGGTCACGACGAGGCGGATCATCATGATCACGCCGGCCGGGGCGGTGACGAAGATCGCGCGGCCGATGCGGTGCATGGGGCCTGCCGGCGCCGCCACCGGCGATGCCAGGGCGGCTTCGGCCACCGCTGCGCCGGGCGCGCGGTGCGCGCCGATCAACGCCGCCATCATCGGGATCAGGGTGAGCGACACGGCGAGCGACGCCAGCAGCGAGAACGACACGGTCAGCGCCTGATCGCGGAACAACTGGGCGGCGATCCCCTCCACGAAGACGACCGGCACGAACACGGCGATGGTGGTCAGGGTCGAGGCGATCACCGCCCGGCCGACCTCCGAGGCGCCGCCGAGGGCCGCCTGCAGCCCGGACTCCCCCCGTTCGCGCCGTTTGTAGATCGACTCGAGCACCACGATGGCGTTGTCAACCAGCATGCCGACCCCGAGCGCCAGACCTCCGAGCGACATGATGTTCATCGAGGTATTGGTCTGATACATCAGGAAAAAGGTGGCGACGATCGAAATCGGGATCGAGAGGCCGATGATCAGGGTGCTGGCAAGATCCTTCAGGAAGAAGAGGAGAATGACGATGGCGATCACGCCGCCGAGCAGGGCATTCTGGACCACCTGGTCAACCGAGGCCTGGATGAAGCGGGACTGATCCATGCCGGTCATCACTTCGATCCCCTCGGGCAGCTCCCCCTTCACGCTCTCCAGACGGGTCCGGATGGAGCGCGCCACCGAGACGGTATTGGCGTCCCCTTCCTTGAACAAGGCCAGCTCGACCGCTTCCTTCCCGTTATAGCGGGTAATCACCTCGCGCTGCTTGTGACCACGGACCACCTCGGCCACGTCGGCAATCGTCACCTTGCGGTCCTCGCGCGACACCACGACGGTCTCCATGATGTCGTCGAGATCCTGGAACTCGTTGCGGGAGCGGACCAGGTAGCGCGCTTCCCTCTCGTAGAGGCTGCCGCCCGCCTGGTTGACGTTCTCCCGCTGCAGCTTATCGGTGACCTCCTGGATACTCACCCCCATCAAGGCGAGCTTCCCCTGGTCGACGCGGACCTGGATCTCCTCCTCGTAGCCGCCGTTCACGTTGATCGCCGCCAAGCCCTCGGTCGACTCGAGGTCCTTCTTCAGCACCTCCTCGGCGACGTAGCGGGCCTGATAGAGGTTTTCGGCCCCGGTCAGGTAGAGACGGACGATCGGATCGTTGGACGGGTCGAAGCGCAGCACGACCGGTTTGTCAGCCTCGCGCGGCAGCCGCACAAGGTCGAGCTTCTCGCGCACGTCGATCGAGGCGAAGTCCATGTTGCGGCCCCAGTCGAACTCGAGGGTGACCTGCGACAGCCCGGGCCGGGAAACGGAGATCAGGCGCTGCACGCCGCTGACCACGCCGACCGCTTCCTCCACCGGGCGGCTGATCAGATTCTCCACCTCGCCCGGCGCTGCGCCGGAGAAGCGGGTCTCCACCGTCAGGCTGGGGTAGGAGATGTCAGGCAGGAGATTGATCGGCAGCCGTTGAAAGGCGACCAGGCCGAATACGATGAGCGCCACGGCGCACATCGAGATGGTGACCCGGCGCTTGAGGGAAAATTCAACCGGGCCCATGGCCTAGCCCCGGCGCGTGCGTTTGTTCAGCGTGATGAGATCGGAGGCCTCGGAGGTGGGGATGATCTTGATCGCCGATCCGTCCTTCAGCCCCCCCTGGCCGGCCACGATCACCTGCTCGCCGGCGTCGACGCCGGAGACCACCTGCACGCGACCGCCCTCCTCCAGCCCCAGGGCGACGCGGCGCTTCTCGGCGACCTCGCCGTTGGCGACGAAGACGTACGCCTCCTGCAGCTCGCGGATGATCGCTTCGCGCGGCAGGAGCACCACCCGATCGTGCGTCTTCCGAACGATGGCGATGGTCACGAAGGCGCCCGGGCGCACGCGCGGCGGCGGCTTCACCGCCTCGACCGTCACCTTCACCGTGCCGGTCGCCGTATCGACCACCGGGCTGATCTGGCGGATATGGCCGCGGAAGCGGATCTCGTCATCCGCCCTCAGGGAAATGCGCACTTCGCGCCCCGTTTCCAGGTCGAGGACGTCTTTCTCGGGCAGATAGATGCGGGCGATCAACGGATCGAAGTCGGAGACCCTGAACAGGGCGGCGCCGATCCGCACATTCTGCCCGAGATTGATCATGCGCCCGGTCACAAAGCCGGAGAACGGCGCGCGGATCATCGTCTTCTCCAGCCGCCACTCCGCTTCCGCCACCTCCTGCCTAGCGATCTCGTACTCCAGGGTCGCCTTGTCGTACTCCTCGCGGCTCATCAGCTCTTCACCGACCATCTCGACGGCGCGCTCGTACGCCAGTTGAGCGTTCTTCGTCTTGAGCTGAGCTTTCTTGAGGGCGATCTCGGCGTCATCCTTGACGAGCGCCGCCAGGACCTGGCCGCGCCGCACGCGATCGCCCTCTTCGACATGGAGCTCCTCGATGCGGCCTTCCGCTTCAGCCAGGACATCAACGTCATCTTCAGCGATGAGATTTGCGGTTGAGGTGATGTAGGATGAGACCTGACCGGTGCGGATCGCGGCCACGCTGACCGGGATCGGCGCCTTCTTCTTTCCCTCTTCACCCTCCGCGGAGTCCCCGGAATTCTCTCCCTCATCTTCCGGCGACGACGGGCCGCGATCGCTGGCCTGAACCGCGTCGCCCGACTGCCCGGTGCTGACCGCGTCGGTGGGACGGTCCGCCGCCTGGACGGTGTCCTGGCGGGATTGCGAGTAATAGAGGATGCCCGCCACGCCCCCACCGAGCAGCACGAGGACGACAAGCAGCGTCAGGAACAGGCGTTTGCGACCGGATCGGGTGGTCATTTCATTTCTCCAAGCTTGATGCGGCTGGGGAATTCGGCCGTCATCCCCATCATACGAATGCACCCGGCGCACGGTTCCCGGAAATCTGGAAGCTCTCGCTCGCCAGGACCTGTGGCGGGCGCGAACCGGCCCCACCTCTATCCCGGCCATCTCCCTGAGTCACCTTTGCGGCGGATAGGTCCTTATTCTAGCGCATTTACGGCTCATCCGCTAGCATCCCGCGATCGACTGACGTCCCGGAGGAGGGCCATCCATCTCTCGGGCTTCGGCTCACCGTCGGGAGCGGCACACCCACGCTTCGGGCTTCGGCTCGCCGCGCAGAATTGAATAACCCGGCCATCACCACCCCATCGGCATCGTCTATCTTTGAGTCGCGCGTCCGTTCAGGTGGCTCTGGCTCATCGTCATCGTCGTACCAGTCGTTCATTGGTCCAAGAGTCTGCCTAATCATCCCCATGCTCGTCCAAGGGGGCGAAAGCCTTACTCTCTCAACAAATGGAGTCTCCGGCAATCCCGGGGCGGTTCAAAGTCCTGCCCCCCAGAGCTCACCCATTTAGTTGGGAAGCCTGCCAAATCATCTCCCTCGCTGTCGAGGGGCCTCCAAGCCCCATATTTCCTGGCTCTGCCAGGTGGGGATAACCCTGCCTTTACATCTTTAGATGATTTGGCAGGCCCACTCCCGATGAGCCACTGCGCCGCCGTTCGCGAGTATGAGGGCCGTGAGAATCACCTAACCGGGGCGAGTCGTGGCAGACAGGAATCTTATTACTCGGTCCCGAGGCGTCCCATGCCCTCGATCAACCTGTGCCAGCCATAGACGAAGGAGATGCGGAATCCGTCCATGCGAAGGTCATCGGGAGCGCTGTCGCTTATCGTGGCCATGTAGCCGATGGTCAGTTGCACATTCTCCGAGAGCGGGTACCCCAGGGTGAAACCGACCCCCACATTGTTCAGCGACTCACCAGGCGGCCTGCTGCCAATCGTCGACTCTCCCCCTGTGACCCAGGTGGCATCCAGCGAGCCCCAGAAGGTCTCTGTGAAGTCGCGCGTGAAATGCGCCTCCAGCTGGAACATCGGATCGGTCTTCAGGGTGTTGCCCTGGAAGTCGTCGTTGTCGCCGAACAGCCAGAGTGAGGGCAGCAGATCGAGGGTTGTTCGCCGTCCCGGCACCCACGGGCCGAACTGCCACACGATCGGAGCGCCTACCCGTCCGAACCATCTGTTCTGACCGATGTTCACCTGTGCGTTCTCGTCGTATTCGCCGATCGGAAAGGCGACGTCGACGATGAGATCGAGTGAGAATCCCGGCTCGTAGCGCAGCAGGTCGGGGATATTCTTGATCGGTGGCCGCCCCACCAGGTTTATGGCGAACTCCACCATCGTGTCGCCGTAGCCGCTGGCCCGCTGGTTCGTGGTGAGCCCCGCAACCGTGGTCTCGGAATCGATACGCCCCATGGGCTGCAGGAACGCCAACATCGCGGAGCGTTTGAAAAGGGGCAATATCTTTGCGTAGCCGACGACGAAAAGTTCGGCGTCAAACTCGGTGTTGACGGTCACCACTTTGGCCGGGTCCAGCGGGTTAGCATTGCCGCTGATGGACTGATAGATGAGCGGTACGCCGTTGCTACCGATCAGCGTCTTCCAGTAGAAGCGGGGCGGTGTTTGAGCGGTGGCCAGCGTTGGAACGGCGCAGAGCGCAAGGACGAAAAGAGTGGCGAGTCGCACGGCCGACAGGGCAAATCGTCTGCCGGCACTTCCACTTGCACCGAGGGTTCCGGCGTCGCTCATTCCAGACGCGCTGTCTTCATGTGTTCGCTGGCTCACGGGGTTTCTTCCTCCGGCTCGGCGGTCGTGCGCTGCGGTGGGACAAACTGACGCTTGTAAATCAATGGCGGATATCCCGCATCATCCGGAAATCTCTGCGGCAGCGCGTCTTCCAGGCTCTCGAAGGGCGAACGGCTGGGCAGAATGACGTTATTGGTCCTCACATACTCCTCCCACAGCCCGCGCATGGCCGCCAGCTTCCCGGGCTGCTCTGCGGCCAGGTCGTGGCGTTCGGCCGGATCGTTGGCGAGGTCGAAGAGCTCCCAGTCGCCGGTGCCGTAGGGCCGCCACTGCCAGCGCAGCTTCGAGTTCCCCTGACGCAAGGCGCGGTTGCCGAAGAGCTCCCATGCCATCCAGTCCATGTCTGTCCGCGTGGATTCGGTCTTGCCCGAGAGCAGGGCAACCCAGGACTTCCCGCCAAGCGGCGGCAGGGGCTTCCCTTTCAACTCTCGCGGATAGTCGACGCCGGCGATCTCCAGCAGGGTGGGCATGATGTCCGCTACGTGCAGTAACCCGTGGTCGATGCTGCCGGCCGGTTTCTTGACCACCGGGCCACTGACGATCAGCGCGTTG
>CBDUYA010000125.1:0-8617 GCA_965371335.1 uncultured bacterium
AACGGCCGCTCCCGATGGACGTGGTAGAAGCGCTGCGCGCTCTGCCTGTCCAGACAGAGCATTCTGAGACCGACCACTTTCAACCCCTCTTCCTCGAAGTGGCGAATCACCTGGCCGATGACGCCCTGCTCAACCCCATCGGGTTTGACCAAAGACAGCGTTCGCTGAATCATTCCCTCTCCCGTCGCGCGCCGTCGGCGCCTCAACCAATCAGTTTCTGGACCTGGTCCCCGATGGCCGCGGGACTGTCGACCACGTGAACTCCTGCTTCCCTCAGGGCCGCCATCTTTTCACCGGCGGTCCCCTTGCCGCCCGCGATGATGGCGCCGGCGTGCCCCATCCGCTTGCCCGGCGGGGCGGTCTGTCCGGCGATAAAGGCAACCATCGGCACCTGCATCTCGCTCGCCACCGTGCGGGCGGCCTCTTCCTCGGCGCTGCCGCCGATCTCGCCGATCATGACCACCGCGCGGGTGTCCGGATCGTCGCGGAAAAGTTGCAGCGCGTCGACGAAGGTCGTCCCGATCAGCGGATCGCCGCCGATACCGATGCAGGTCGTCTGTCCGATTCCCCGCTGCGACAGTTGCGACACAGCTTCGTAGGTCAACGTGCCGCTGCGCGATACCACACCAACCGGGCCCGGCTGGTGAATGTAGCCCGGCATGATGCCGATCTTGCATTTGCCCGGCGAGATGATTCCGGGACAGTTGGGACCGATCAGGCGGGTTCCCCGGCGCGCCAGCGCCGGCCTGACCCGGACCATTTCGGAGATCGGAATCCCTTCGGTGATGCAGACGACCACACCAATCCCTGCGTCGGATGCCTCCAGAATCGCGTCGGCCGCGCCGGCCGGCGGAACGAAGATCAACGACACGTCGGCCCCTTCTCGCTCGACGGCCTGCTGCACAGTATTGAAGACCGGCACCTCACCGTGCGTCTGGCCTCCGCGGCCGGGGGTGACACCAGCGACGATCCGCGTTCCGTACTCGCGGCACTGACGCGCGTGGAACGAACCCTCCCGCCCGGTAAGACCCTGCACGACGACCCGGCTCTTTTCATCAACCAGAATGCTCATTGTTCTCTCGCCAGAGCGACGACCCTGCGCGCCGCGTCAAGCATGCCGTCCGCCACCTGGAAATTCAGCCCGGCGTCGCGCAGCACGCGTTTACCTTCATCGACGTTGGTTCCTTCCAGCCGCGCCACGATCGGCACCTTCACGTCGACCTGCCGCACGGCATCGACGACGCCATGAGCCAGCACGTCGACCCGCAGAATGCCGCCGAAGATGTTGATCAGCACAGCTTTGACGTTCGGATCGGCGGTCAGGATCTTGAACGCCGCGGCGACCTGCTCCGCGGTGGCGCCGCCACCAACGTCGAGGAAGTTCGCCGGCGAGCCACCCTCCAGCTTGATGATGTCCATCGTCGCCATCGCCAGACCGGCGCCGTTGACCATGCAGCCGACGTTGCCGTCGAGCTTGATGTAATTGAGGGCATTGGCGGACGCCTCGACTTCGAGGGGATCTTCCTCATCCGGATCGCGCAGTTCCCGGATTTTCGGGTGCCGGAACAGCGCGTTGTCGTCGAACGACATCTTGGCATCGAGCGCGACGATCCCGCCCTGCTCCGTCACCACCAGAGGATTGACCTCGACGAGAGAGGCGTCGGTTTCTTCGTAGGCCTTCGCCACCGCAAGGATCAGTTTCGTGGCGCTCTTCACTATATCTCCCTCGAGGCCGAGGGCGAATGCGAGGCGCCGCGCCTGGTAGGGGCGCAGGCCGACAAGGGGTTCGATCGGCTCGATCAGCAACGCCTTCGGGTCGCGCCGCGCGATCTCCTCGATCTCCATGCCGCCCTGCCCGCAGCCCATCACCACCGGCACTCCCCGGGCGCGGTCGAGCGTCACTCCGATGTAGACCTCGCGGGCGATGTCCAGCGTTTCTTCGACCAGCACACGCCGCACTTTACGCCCCTGCGGCCCGGTCTGATGAGTGACCAGCGTCATGCCGATCATCTGCCGTGCCAGGCTCTCGGCTTCCGTAACGTCGGCGGCGATCTTAACGCCGCCCCCCTTGCCCCGTCCGCCGGCATGAATCTGCGCCTTGACGATGGATCGCCCGCCGAGACGACCGGCGACGGCTCCCGCCTCCTTGGAACTGAAGGCCACGTCGCCACGTGGCACGGCAATACCGAAATCCTTCAGAATCTGTTTCGCCTGATACTCGTGGATTTTCACCCGGCCTCCCGGAAGGGCACCTTATATAACATCGGCCCCAGAGCGTGTCAAACCTCGTTTTTGACAGCGTATCGAGTGTCTGCTAGCATCCCGCCACTCGCCTGTTTCGAGGGATCCTGCGGAGTGACGGCGCGTCTTCCACCCGAACCAATGAACAGCAAAACCCCTCCATCCCCGGCTGCGCGCCTGCCGATCGCGGCCATCATAGCGTTTTTTCTCCTGCTGACCGCGCTGTCGGTTCCGGCGGAACACACCGCGACTCCGCTGCCCTCCGAATGGCCCGACACCCCGCTCGCGGCGCGCCTGGCCACCGCGTTGACCGCTCGGCCATTTGATCCGCAGTCCACCGGCGTCGAGGTTCTCAGCCTCCCCGATGGCAAGCATGTGTTCAGCCACAACGCGCGCCATCCGTTGCGGCCCGCCTCGACGATGAAGATCCTGACGAGTGCCGCCGCACTGACTCTCCTGAAACCGGAGTTCGTCTATACAACCGATGTTTTCGCTTCCGGCCCGCTCGATGCGACCGGCACTCTCGCGGGCCACCTCTACATTCGCGGATCAGGCGCCCCCGATCTGGTCGCCGAGGCGTGGTGGCTCATCGCCCGCGAACTGGCCCGCCGGGGACTGCGCCGCGTGACCGGTGACCTGATCGCTGACGACTCCTATTTCGACGCCGAGCCGCGCCCGCCCGGCTGGCCTCCGCCCTCGACCGGCTCCTGGTACAACGCTCCCGTAAGCGCTCTTTCCTGCAACTTCAACGTGGTCACCGTGCGGGCGACGCCCGGCGGCCACTCGGGCGCCCGTCCGGCGCTGGGGATCGAGCCGACGGCCTCTTTTTTTCGCATCACGAACCGAGCGCGCACCGCGGCCCGCCGGACCAGCCTCACTGTCGACCGGCTGTACGACGACGGCTGCAACACCCTGATCGTCGATGGGAACATTCGTCTCGGAAGCGAGCCGCTGATGTTCCATCGCGCCGTGGAGGATCCGACGCTGTTCGCCCTGTATACCTTCCGCGACATCGCGCTGCGCGAGGGGATCGTCATCGAAGGAACCCTGCGAAAGGGCCTTGTTCCCGCTGCGGCGCGCCGCCTTCACAGCCATCGTTCCCGCCCCCTCGCGGTCGTCATCCGGGATATGAACAAGAACAGCAATAACTTCATGGCCGAGGCGCTGCTCAAGACGATCGGCGCGCGCAGCGAAGGCGAACCGGGCACCACGGAGAAGGGGATCGAAACCATGCGGTCCTACCTGGCGGAGCTGGGGGTCGCCACCACCCGGGCCCGTCTGGTCGACGGGTCGGGACTGTCGGATCTTAATCGCCTCCAGGCAAGAATCCTCACCGAGACCCTGGTCCGGGTGCAGCGCGATTTCACCATCGGACCCGAGCTGGTCGGCTCGTTGTCGGTTGGGGGGATTGACGGGACGCTCGACGAACGTTTCTCGAATGGCGTCGACAGACGGCGGATTCGGGCCAAGACCGGGAGACTCGCCGGCGTCGCGACGCTGGCCGGATACGCCGTCAATCGCGACGGCCACATGTTTGCCTTCGCCGTGCTGGCGAATGACATCCGTGGCTCGAACATCTCGGCACAGCGGGCGATTGACCGGCTCGTCGGAGAGATCACCGACAGCCGGGACGACGACCTGCAGCCCACCGCGACTGCTTCGGCGTCCCGCTGAAGTTCCACGACACCTTCCCGGAAACCCGTCGGGTCGCGCAACGCAATACTCGGACAGGCTCCTAACCCCCGGACTCCATGCTGCGGATGATCGCGTCGGCGAACTCGGAGCACTTGACGGTTGTGGCACCCTCCATCTGCCGGGCCAGATCGTAGGTTACATGCTTTGAGCGGATCGTCTTCTGAACTCCATCGACGATCAGATCGGACGCCTCGATCCAGCCGAGGTATTCCAGCATCATGGCGCCGGAGAGAATCAGGGAACCGGGATTGACCTTGTCCTGGCCGGCATAGCGCGGCGCCGTGCCGTGGGTGGCCTCGAACACCGCCATGGTGTCACCTATGTTGGCTCCGGGCGCCAGCCCCAGCCCGCCAACCTGGGCCACGGCGGCATCCGAGATGAGGTCACCATGCAGGTTCGGGGTCGCAACAACTGAGTACTCCGAGGGACGGGTCAGGATCTGCTGAAACATCGAATCGGCGATCCGGTCCTTGATGATGATCTTGTTGTCGGGGGCCGCCCCACCGAGATTGCCGATCTCTTCCTCGGTTATGGTGTACTCGGGGAATTCCTCCTTAGCCACCTGATAGCCCCACTCCTTGAACGCACCCTCGGTGTACTTCATGATGTTGCCCTTGTGCATCAGGGTGACGCTCGGCTTCTTTCGCTCGATCGCGTAGCGGATCGCCTTGCGCACCAGACGGTTGCTCGCCGTGACGCTCATCGGTTTGACGCCGATGGCCGAATCCTCGCGGATCGAGCACCCCATCTCATTGTTGAAGAAGTTGATCACCTTGCGGCACTTCTCGGTTCCCTCTCTCCACTCGATCCCCGCGTAAACGTCTTCGGTATTTTCACGGAAGATAGTGAGATCGAGCCGCTCAGGGTGGCAGACGGGCGACGGAACACCCTGGAAGTAGCGCACCGGACGGATGCAGGCGTAAAGATTCAGCTCCTGCCTCAGCCCGACGTTAAGGCTGCGATGCCCGCCGCCGACCGGCGTGGTGAGAGGCCCCTTAATGGCGACCGTGTAGTGCCGGATCGCTTCGAGAGTATCATGCGGCAACCACTCGCCGTACTTATCGCGCGCCTTGCCCCCCGCGTAGATCTCGAACCAGTTGATCTTCTTCTTACCGGCAAACGCTCTGGCAACCGAATCATCGATGACGCGCCGGGCCGCCGCCCAGATGTCGGGACCGATCCCATCTCCCTCGATGAAGGGAATGACGGGGTCGTCAGGCACTCTGATCTGACCTTCAGTGACCTCGATGCGCCTGCCTTCGAGGGGAAGGTTGAGCTTCTCGAATTTCAAGATGAATGTCCTCCCGAGTTGATCCTCTCCGCCGCTTCGTGACCGGGCACGTGACGGATAGTCCCCAGGATGTGCACGTAATGGAGAGGTCGTAAAATGTAGCACAGCCCTCCATGGGTGTCAACGAACGCGAACTGGCCCGAACTGGCCGGGGAGGCGGAGAAACTGCTGGCCCGTATCGTGGATAGGAGAGTAGGATCCCGGTGAGCAGCGACCACCCCTGTTTCGGTGGCTCGCGCCGGCCTGCATCGATGCGAGGGGATCCGCGATGAGGATAGTCATTGGAGGTTGCCTGGCGACTTTGTTCGCCCTGGCGCCGATACCGCACCACCCCGAGGTGGTGCGCGCTGCCGATGAGGCAGGCGCCGGCCGGATGCACGCCGCGCAGCACCGGCAGAGCCTGACCGGACCGTCCCAGGAAGTCGGGGCTGCCTGGGCCGCAGATGAACATCGCCAGTTCGACTTCTGGGTCGGCGAATGGGACGTCACTCTGCGTGTCCTGCAGGACGACAATAGCTGGCAAGACAGCCGGTCCGCGCGGGCGAAGATCTATCGCATCCTCGATGGACGGGCAATCCTCGAACTGTGGGATGAGACAACCCCCGGCGACGGAATCCGCGGCTACAGCCTGAGCTTCTTCGATCCCGCGAAAGAGAAATGGCGGCTTTATCTGAACTGGCCCGCCAAAAATCGCTCTGGAACGAGCGCCGTCAGCGGATTGTTCCGGCACGGCCGCGGTGAGTTCTTCTCCACCCGTGCCGGCGCCGATGGTGGCGAAACCATCAGCCGCTACACTTTTTCCGACATTTCCCCCAACCACCTGCGCTGGGACGACGGGTTCTCAACCGACGGCGGCCAGACCTGGCGCGGCGACCGGATCATGGAATTCTCCCGTGTAGCCGATCGCGCCGCCTGGCCGGAGGACGGCGAGGCGGCCCACACCTTTCACACAGGAGCGCGCTGCGACCGGCCGGAGTTTCGCGATTTCGAGAGGCTCGAGGGTGTCTTTCACGGTGAGGTTCGTCTGCTCGACCCCTCCAGAGCGGAACGAGCGGGAACCGCCCGGCTGGCCGGGTACCGGGTTCTGGACGGTTGCGCCGTGATGACCTTTCTCGAATACATCGCGGGCGGCCGCGTCCACAAGATCTTCAGCCTGAAGACCTACAACACCTACGTCGACCTGTTCGAGGAGACTCGCCTCGACAATCAACCCGGCACACCGATGCTGATGCTGTACGGTGGCAGAGAGGACGAGACCCTCCGGCTGCGCACCAGGAAGGGCATTGAGCCGTCACTGCGACACACCTGGGAGTTTCCCGCCGACGGAAAGGCCGTCCTCAAAGTCGAACAGCAGGCCGGAAGAGCGGCGTGGCAGCTCCGCGCCACAATCGAGCTGACGCGCGACGACCGGCCTTAGCCTGGCCGGGTGTTCCTTCGGGTCGCGCCATACGCGGACAGGTCGCTAGTACTGAACGAGGGAGCCTTCCTGGCGGGCCTTTCGCACGGCCAGGCGGAAGGCCAGGAAGCCGAGCGGCAGGAGAACTGCCGTGAAGATGGCCAGCGCGGCCAGTTCAGGCAGGATGGCACCGAGACCGCTCCCCTGCAGCAGAGCTTTGCGAAAGGCCCGCAGGGCGTAGGTTATCGGCAAGAAGTGTGACAGCCGGGCGACCCACGGGGACATGCTCTCCGGCGGATAGAACACGCCTCCCAGCAGGGCCGACACGTTGGCAACGAGCAGTGTGATCGGATCGCCCTTCTTCAGGTAGAGGACGAACGACACCGACAAAACCCCAATCCACGAGAAGGCGAGAACCGTCATGACGAGAACCACCAGCCCGGTCAGCAGCCCCTCCGGATGGAGTCCGACGCCGAAGAGAAACCCGACGGCCAGGTATCCAATCACGGTGATGGTGGTCCGGAGAAAGACCCAGAGTGAAGAGCCGAGCACGATGGTGCCGGCGGAGGTCGGGGTCACCAGCATCGCTTCCAGCGTTCCAGTCATCTGTTCGTTGCGCACCTTCGTCGAAAAGGCGCTGATTGACGCGGACAGATAATGAAAAAAGGCGAGCCCGAGGACGACGTAGCCGAAATAGTCGGCCCCATCCAGCCCGGGAGTGTCGGCCGCCGGATCGATCACGCCGCTGATGAACTTCCAGATGAGGATCAGGAAGACGATGCCGAAGAGCTGCAGGACGAACGAGGTTCGATAGGAGGTCTCGATCAGAAAGTCCCGCTTGATGAAGGCCGCCAGAATGCCGGCGATCCTCACACCGCACCTCCCGCTTCGCGCATCGAATCCATCAGCTCGAATACGTCCTGCAGGCTCGACTCGCGCCGCGTGCAGCCGGTGATCGAACCGCCTCCTGCCAGGATGCCTTTCAGCAGTTCCGACAGAGCGTCGCCTCCCCGATCGACGCTCACTTCGAAGCGGGTCGTGCCGGCCTCCCTTCTCGTGACCTCCCCCGACCAGCGGGCATCTTCGGGAAGGGCGTCGAGGCCGCGGACGGCGATCAGGTACATGTCCCGTCCCGGCAGCCCGGCGGTCACCTCCGCGATCGTCCCCTGGCGGAGAACCCGGCCCCGCTCCAGGATCACCAGGCGGGAGCACATCTCCTCCGCCTCCTGGAGGTTGTGCGTCGCCAGAATGATCGTCTTGCCACCCTCGCCGTTCAGGCGGCCGGTCACGAAGCTGCGCAGGTGCTTCGCGGCCATCGGATCGAGGCTGCGGGTCGGCTCGTCGAGGCAGAGAATCGGCGGATCGTGGAGCAGCGCCCGGGCGATCGCCATGCGCTGCTTCATTCCCGACGAATAGCTCATGAACTGCCGGTCGGCGACCTCCTCGAGCTCCATCGCCCCGATCAGATCACTCGTTCGGCGCCGGCCCCTGACCCTGTCAAGACCGAACAGCCGGCCGAAGAACTCCAGGTTCTCACGCCCCGTGAGCCGCCAGTAAAAGGACCGCTCGTCGGAGGTGACGAACCCCACCGAGCTCTTCACGTGTCGATCATCCTCTGCGACGCTCACTCCGTCCACCAAAGCCCGGCCGCGGCTCGGCAGGACCAGGCAGGCGAGAATCTTCAGAAAAGTCGTCTTCCCGGCCCCGTTGGGGCCCAGGAGACCGAAGATCTCACCCTGCTGCACCTCGAGAGTGACATCCTGCAGACCGGTGATCCGCTCGGCGCCTGCGAACGGACGGAGCGCCATTTCGCGCAGCGAGCGCCGCTTGATGTAGACCTTCGACAGGTTGTCGGTCCGGACGGCGGCCGGCATCTAGGAGCCCTTCCGGGCATGGCGTGGGGCCGCGTTCGGCGCGCCGTGGCGCCGGCTGTGAGGCGACGCTACGACGCGATGCGGCTCAATCGCGGAGGAGCGACCACGACGCAGACGGCG
>CBDUYA010000126.1:0-8565 GCA_965371335.1 uncultured bacterium
TCAGCCGGCGCTCGGGCTCCGGCGTGCCGAAGCGCACC
The DNA here is from genome assembly GCA_965371335.1 of uncultured bacterium. GTDB lineage: Bacteria > Acidobacteriota > Polarisedimenticolia > Gp22-AA2 > Gp22-AA2 > CBDUYA01. Next base: position 39 of record CBDUYA010000126.1, read on the forward strand.
TGGAGGAGATCGAGCCCCCGGTCGACCCGGCGCCCCAGATCCGCGTCCGAGCTCCGCATCACGGTCCGCCGGACACGGAGGCCATCTCGAAATGGCCATCGATCATCACGATGTCGTCACTCGTACCGCTGTTGCCGTCCTGTCCGCTCGAAACCAGGGTAAAGCTCTCCCCCTCACCCCGGTAGGAGATGGGGCCGCCCCAGGCATCGAGGGTGACGGCCACCCGCATGTACGCGGGAACCAGCTCGGCCATCAGCGCCTCGATGGAGTCCGCTTCCGGATAGCCGGAATGATCGACGGAGTAGGTCCGCAGCCCCTGGGCAATGGTCTCCATCGTCCCTTTCGTTCCGGTGATCTTGCCCCGATCGAGGGCGTCGAGCATCTGACCGGCCGCCCGCTCGCCTGAATCTCCGCAGCCGAGGGCAGCCACCGCCAGCAGCACGATGCATCCACCCATCCATCGGACGCCGGCTCCCACAGTTTCACGCACCTCCCGCACACTCGCCATCATCGCCCCTCCGTCCTGCCGGTGACCAGCATCGTTGACCGGCGCCCGATTGTAACGGAGACCGGGCAATGAGGGATGTTGTGATTCAATACACCGTGGTGCGGAGCTTGTTGCACCACCGGACCGAACCGAGCGGAAAATCAGGGGTAGCGTGGCCCCTGCTGCAAAGCACGGCCAGAATCAATGTAAGTCATTGATGGATAAGGGAATAAATGCCAGACTGCAACAAGCTCCGCGCCACCGTGGGGCCAATGCGGCACCGCTGGCCCGCCTCCACCCGCCAGGCGATTCATCTGCAAGAGCGCCTGCGGAAAATGCTGCGCCTCGGGGGTGGACCGCGGCGTGTCCGTGTGGTGGCCGGGGCCGATGTCGCCTACGACCTCCACACCGGCCTGCTCCATGCCGCCGTGCTCAACTACTCCTTTCCCGATCTCGAGCTTCTCGAAACGGCCTGCGTCCGGGGGCCGATCCGGTTCCCCTACGTGCCGGGGCTGCTGAGCTTCCGCGAAGCCCCGGCGCTGCTTCGGGCCTTCAGCCGGCTGCGCATCCGGCCCGACATCCTGATCTGCGATGGACAGGGCATCGCGCATCCGCGCGGAATCGGCCTCGCCTCCCATCTTGGCCTGCTGCTCGACCTGCCGACCATCGGCTGCGCCAAGAGCCGGCTGATCGGCACGCATCGCTCGCCCGCGGCGCGCCGCGGTTCGATCGCGCCCCTGTATCATGCCGGACGACGCATCGGCAGCGTCGTCCGCTCGAGGCAGGGTGTGCGTCCCCTGTTCGTCTCGCCCGGCCACCGAATCGGCATCACCGCGGCGACCCGCTACGTGCTCGACTGCTGCCGCGGGTACCGTCTTCCAGAGCCGGTCCGCCAGGCCGACCTTGCGGTCGGCGCCGCACGCCGCGGCCGGCCATTCCGCGCCCCGGCCGGCGCTGCCGGACGGCCGGTATCACTGTGATAGAATTCCCCGGAGACGTAAGCCATGGACAGGCCGCGCATGGCACGTTGGGACCGGTGGCGCACCTCGCGCTGCGCTCTCTTGATTATCGCCCTGATCCCCTTTGGCGGCTGGACCTGTTCCACCGGCATGCCCGAATCGCAGCACAATCCGCACGATTCTTTCGCACCGGCGCGGAAACGCATGGTGGAGGAGCAGATCGCCGCACGCGGGGTGCGGGATCCCGGGGTGCTGGCGGCAATGGGCAAGGTCCGGCGCCATCTGTTCGTGCCGGAGTCAGTTAAGAACCGGGCCTACGAGGACTACCCTCTGCAGATAGGCGACGTGCAGACGATTTCGCAGCCGTTCATCGTCGCCTATATGACCGAGGCCATTTCTCCGCTGGCGACCGACAGGATTCTCGAAGTGGGAACCGGATCGGGCTATCAGGCGGCCGTTCTCGCTTCGATCGTTGCCGAGGTTTACAGCATCGAGATTATTCCGGCTCTGGCGACCCGGGCGGCGCAGAGGCTGCGTGCCCTCGGGTATGACAACGTGACCGTCCGCACCGGCGACGGGTTTGCCGGCTGGCCTGACATGGCCCCCTTCGACGCGGTCATCGTAACGGCCGCCCCGCCGACGGTTCCTCCACCACTGTTGGAGCAGTTGAAGGTGGGAGGCAGACTGGTGATCCCCGTCGGATTGGGCGATCAGAAACTCGTGCGCTGGACCCGCACGGACTCGGGATTTGAACACGAAACTCTTCTGCCGGTCCGCTTCGTGCCGATGACCGGCGAAGCGCAACCGCAGAACTGACCCGGCGCCCCGCAATCGAAATCGGGAGACAGCATGGCCAAGGCGATCACTCCACGGAGCGAAGATTTCGCGCGTTGGTATACCGACGTCATCATGCAGGCCCAGATGGCCGATTATTCTCCGGTCAGGGGATGCATGGTGATCCGCCCTCTCGGCTATGCGATCTGGGAAGGCATGCAGCGCGATCTCGACGCCCGTTTCAAGGCGACCGGGCATGAAAACGCCTATTTCCCGCTGCTCATCCCCGAATCGTTCCTGAAGAAGGAGGCGCAGCACGTTGAGGGGTTCGCCCCCGAATGCGCGGTCGTCACCCATGCCGGCGGCAGGAAGCTCGAAGAGCCCCTCGTCATCCGGCCGACCTCCGAGACCATCATCTACGCCATGTACGCGAAATGGATCCAGTCCTACCGGGATCTTCCGGTCCTCATCAACCAATGGGCCAATGTGGTCCGCTGGGAGATGCGCACCCGGCTCTTCCTGCGCACGACGGAGTTCCTCTGGCAGGAGGGTCACACGGCGCATGCCTCGGAAGCCGAGGCCGAGGAGGAAGTTCTGCGCATGCTCGAAATCTATCGCAGCTTCGCCGAAGAGGTGATGGCGATTCCCGTTTACGTGGGGCGCAAAACCGAGAGCGAAAAATTCGCCGGCGCGCTCAGGACCTACTGCATCGAGGCGCTCATGCAGGACGGCAAGGCCCTGCAGGGCGGCACGTCGCATCATCTCGGCCAGAACTTCGCCAAGGCGTTCGACGTCCAGTATCAGACAGCCGCCGGCGGCCGGGACTATGTCTGGTCCACGTCGTGGGGCCTGTCGACCCGGATGGTCGGCGCCCTGGTGATGGCCCATGGAGACGACAACGGTCTCTGCCTTCCACCCCGGCTCGCGCCGACTCAGGTGGTCATCGTCCCGATCTGGAAAAACGACGATCAAAAAGCCCGTATCGCCGAGGCTGCACAGAAAGCGGCGGACGAGTTGAGCGGGTCAATCCGCACCAGGGTTGATCTGCGGGACGAAATGTCACCCGGCTGGAAATTCAATGAATGGGAGATGAAGGGCGTCCCGCTGCGCCTGGAGATCGGCCCCAGGGACCTCGAGAAGGATCAGGTCATGGCGGTGCGGAGGATCGATCGCCGCAAGACGCCGGTTCCGCGCAACGGACTTCAGGCTGCCGTATCGTCGATGCTGGAGGAGATTCAGGGCGACATGCTGGAGCGCGCCCGGACGTTCCTGCACGACAGCACCCGGGACGCGAAGGACTACGAAAGCTTCCGCCAACAGCTCGACGAGGTCGGAGGATTCTTCCGGGCCGGCTGGTGCGGCTCGGCCGATTGCGAGCAGCGGATTAAGGAAGAGACCAAAGCGACCATCCGCTGCGTGCCGGCGGAGGGTAACCGGGAGGAGGGGACCTGCCTGCGGTGCGGCTCCCCGTCGCACGAATGGGTCTATTTCGCGCGCGCCTACTGAGCTGCGCGATCGCCTGCTGCTGCGCAGCGGGTGTCCTCGGTGCGGCGGCAATGCGGGGGGAGACGCCCGGCGATTCGGTCCCCGCCGCCTTGGAGGATTCGCGGGATCCCGTGAGCGTCAGCTTCGTGGAGCCCCGGGGGCTGATTCAGGGGGTCACCCGAATTACCGTCAATGCCGCCACGACTCCCCCCGCGCTCATAACGCAGGTGGCGATCTACATCGACGATGCGCTGCTGACCATCATCGAGACTCCGCCCTACACGCTCACGTGGGACGCCGGCGTGCGCTTTCATCGCAAGATTCTTCGCGCGGTCGCCACCGATTCGGACGGCCGCACCGGTCAAGCCGTTCTGGTGACCCGGCCCCTCCTCATCGGTCAATACGAAGAGGTGCGGCTGGTCAACGTCTATGCAATCGTCCGCAATCGCAAGAACCGGCCGGTTCTCAATTTGCGGCAGGATGACTTCACTCTCTACGAAGACGGGATCCCGCAAACCATCAGCCACTTCACCTCCGCCCGCGTCCCGCTGACCGTGGCGCTCCTGATCGATGCGAGCAACAGCATGAACCGGAGCGGCAAGATACGGCTGGCACGCAAAGCGGCCGCCGATTTCGCCCGGGCAGTTAACCCGGACGATCAGCTTCTCGTGCTCCATTTCAACGACCGGCTGCTCGGGTCGACCGAGCCGGTCTCCGATCGGAGGCAGACCGAGGAATCGATCGAAGCGATTCAGGCGGAGGGCGGCACCGCTCTGTACGATGCCATCTACCGCACATCCGCTCTGCTGGCCGGCCATGAAGGACGGCGGGCCATCGTTCTGCTGTCGGATGGCCGCGATCAGGCCCTCACCGAAAACGAGCCGGGCAGCCTGCACCTGTTCGAGGAGGCACTGGAGAAGGCGCACCGCTCGGAAGCCGCGATCTACGCCGTCGGTCTCGGCCGCCGTCTCGATGAAGAACTCGACCTGCAGCGTCGCCGTAGCCTGAAGGACATCCTGGAGACATTTGCACGTGAGACGGGCGGGCGGGCGTATTTCCCCGAACGGGCAGGCCAGCTGTCGGGGATCTATAAGGAGATCGCCGCCGATCTGAAGCAGCAGTACGGGCTCGGCTACACATCGAGCAACGGCGCGCGAGACGGCCGGTGGCGCGCTATCACGCTCAAGGTCCGCGATCCCGAAATGCAGGTCCAGGCACGGTCCGGTTACTACGCTCCCGGCCCCGGCCTGCCCTGAGCCACCGCCGTCGCGGGGGCGGCGTTCAGGAATCGTCCTTCACTTCGTAGCGCAGCTTTCGCTTCTTCATCCAACGCACGGCCATCAGGTCCACGAACGCCGGCACGAGCCGATTGCCGATACCGTACTTCGAGCGGCCATGCCTGCGGAGTCGGTGGCCGACCGGGACCTCACGAACCCGAAAGCCTTCCATCTTGATCAGGGTCGGCAGGAAGCGATGCATGCCGTTGTAGAGAACCAGACGGTCGAGAGCTTCCCTGCGGAACGCCTTGAGCGAGCAGCCGGTATCGGTGATCTTCTCGTTGCTCAGCCGATTGCGGACGTAGTTTGCGACGCGCGACGAGATCCTGCGAACCAGGTTGTCGCATCGCGTGCGACGCACACCGACCACGGCGTCACACCCCTCGAGCTTCGCGAGCAGCGCCGGAATGTCCGCTGGGTCGTTCTGCAGATCGGCGTCGAGGGTCACGATGACCGCGCCGCGCGATCGCCGAAATCCCGCGTCCAGGGCGGCCGTCTGGCCTGCATTGCGCGCCAGCCGGATCACCCGGAGAAGCGGATGGACGCCGCGGAGCTGATCGAGAACGGCGGAGCTGCCGTCGGTACTGCCGTCGTCGACCGCCACGATCTCGCATGTCAAGCCGAGCGGCTGGAGGCTGGCCGCGACCTCTCCGAGCAGCGGGTCCAGATTCTCCCGTTCGTTGAATACCGGGATGACCACCGAGAGATCGATCGGGGTGTTCGCGGCGCCCACGTCAGTTGAAGATCCAGAAGCGCCGCAGGTGGGTCATCCGCCGGTGCCGCCTCATCTCATCGTCCGTCATTGCCGCGGGACAGAGCTGCGCCTTCCACTTGAGTAGAGCGGCGCGGTCGACAGCGCGGAACAGCGGGAAGAAAAGGCGGGCGACGAGCCCGCCGGGCGTAAGGCGGATGGAGGCGTTGAAGTCGATGATTGAGGGAGTGCCGTCCGCGGCAATCAGAATATTGTCGCGCTTGCGCAGATCGAGGTGCGCCACTCCCCCGGCATGAATCGCCTCGACAAGATCGCCGAGGCGACGGAACATCGATTCGATGTCCTCCGGACGGGCACCGCGCCACCGACTGATCGGCTCGCCTTTCATCAGCTCGATCAGGATCCCGCAAGGGGCCAGTTCACCGAGGAACGAGGGAATGCCGGCGATGCGATCGAGGAGCACCAGCGCGCGCATTTCGCGTCGCATCTGGCGGCGTCCCAACCAGCGCACGAACAGGTTCTTGTCGCCGAAGTCCTTCAGGATGACCTGCAGTCCATCGCACGACAGCTTCTTGATGTCCGCCTTCGCCCACCCCTGGCGTTTCACAACGGTGACGGTGACGTCCGGGGTGGTTGCCATCTCGACCGCAGTTGTCAAAACCTTCTCCTGTTGTTATATTTCCACTGCTCTTATGCTACAAAATTCTACCATAGACTCCGCGAACGTTCCGCTGAGCAGGGAGCGCCTTTCGATCCTTCCCCGTCGATCCCTGCGCCGTGGCAGGAACATCACGAAGGCCGACATCGATCTCATCGAGCCGGATGAGATACCTGTCGTCGTGAAGGACCTTGCCCGCCGTCCCTGGGTCGTTCGCAACCTGCTTGGTCCCTGGCAGCTCAACCGGGAAGAGCGCGCTTACCGGCAGCTTGCCGGAACACCGGGAATCCCCAGGCTCATCGGCCGGCCGGATCGCCAGTCCCTCGTGCTGGAGTACATTCCGGGCCGCAGCCTCGACAAGCTGCGCCCCGGGGATCTGGATGGCACTTTCTTCGACCGGCTCGAGGAACTGCTCCGCGCGATCCACAGCCAGGGCATCGCACACGGAGATCTGCACCACCGGGACATCCTTCAAGGTCCGCACGGCCAGCCGTATATGGTCGATTTCGCCACCAGCATGTTGGCCGGGCCCGACGCCGGTCCCCTGCGCCGCATGCTTTTCAACCAGATGCGGAAGGCTGATTTGCGCGCCGTCGCCAAGCTCCGGCGTCGCCTGGCGCCCGCTTCGGCCCGGGAACTGCCACCACGGCCGTTTCTCTACCGCATTGGTGGACGCCTCAAGAAGGCGATCGCGCAATCTCCGCGCAACCGGCGGGATCACTGACGATCACGGGTCGAGAGCGCCGCTTCCAGCACGTTGCGCTCCACCCCGAGCATCTGACCATCGCGGGCGATTCGAACGTCAATCTGTACGACTGGCTGTCCTGAGTGCGTGGTATCCCAGTACTCGAACCGCGTGTCGAAGCCCCCGGCCGAAGCACGGATGTGGAGGCGTGACAAAGCCTCCTGGTGCCCGAGATCGCGCGCCAGGTCGAGCATCGCATCCTCGCTCCCCCGCGCGGCCTCAACGGCAGCCCGTCCGCCGGCCGGCAGGATGAGGGCAGGATCGAGACCGTCCAGACGCATGTAGCAGCCGATCATCTCACGGGCCTCCTCAGGGTCGAGGGTCAGCTTCTCGCGCGCCACCGCGCTGTTGATGCGGCGCCTCGCCACCCCCGGCCGTTCAGCCGGTATGCGGGCCAGATCGGCCAGGATGCGTGGCTGCAGTCCCCACACTCCGACAATCCTCCAGATCGATTCGCAGTCGTTCATGCAGACGACATAGAAACGCAGCTTGCGCAGCCCCGGGCAAGGGATCCGCTCGATGATCGCCTGCCCGCCATTGTCAGGGAAAATAGCGACCCAGGCCGCCGCCCGGCGGCTGAGGGATTCCGGCGGCTGCAGGATCGCGCCGAACCAGAGAGTTCCGAGGAGCAGCAATCCCAGAACGACACCCAACAACACGCGGATGAGGCTCATCTGACAGTTCCCACGCGCAGGTCATCATATTTTCGGTCGTCGTTGACAGCGCCCTGAGGGTCCATTACCATGCGCTCCATTTCCTGAGGTAGAAGGGTGCCACGGCGCAGCGTTATCCTGGGTTATGCTCGTCTTCTGCTGGTCTATCTGTTCGTCGCGGCCCTCGTGGCCCTGTCACAGCCCACGCCGGCTCTTGTCTGGATCGGCGGCACCTTTGTGCTGATCGGCGAAGCGATCCGCCTGTGGGCTGCCGGACATCTGGTCAAGTCGGTCAAGCTGATCACATCGGGCCCCTATGCCTATAGCCAGAATCCGCTCTACCTCGGCCGTCTCTTCATCCTGACCGGACTGGGCCTCACCACCCGTATCGAATGGCACCTCAACCTCATCGCGCTCGCGGTCGGCTACGGAATCTTTTTTTTCTACTACATGCCGCGTAAGCTTCGCGTCGAAGGCGATCGTCTGGCCATGCACCACGGGGCGGCCTTCGAAGCCTACCGTAATGACGTTCCTGTCCTGTTTCCCACGTTACGGAGCTACCGGGGTGACGGGACCCGCTGGTCGTTCAGGATCATGGTACACAACGAGGAGCTTGTCGTCCTCGCCGCTTTGATTCTGCTGCTTGGAATCCTGGCATGGAAGGGACTTCGATAGTCACAGGCTCCTGTCCGATGCTTGACACCCCCACGTCACCAGACGATCCGCAGGCCCCCGGCCGAGGCGGTGACCCTCACCCGCCGACCGGCATCACGCCAC
>CBDUYA010000127.1:0-8562 GCA_965371335.1 uncultured bacterium
GTTCCGATGATGATCGCCGGTCTCGAACAGGTGCTGGAGTGGCGGCCGGAGCGCATCGCGGACTATGGCCGGTCGCTCACGGCCGGGCTGATGGGCGAGATTCGTGACGCCGGGTTGACCGTCGCCCCGGACGGCCGGCGCGCCGGCCACCTGTTCGGCATCCGCCTGGCCGGAAAGACCGGCCTGGCGACGCTGCAGAGGCGGCTGCGGGACCGGCGGGTTTATGTTTCGGTACGCGGCGACGCGCTGCGCGTGTCCGTGCACCTTTATAATGACGAGGAGGATATCCAGGCACTGCGGTACGCGCTTTTCAAGTAGCACGCGCTCATCGAGGGCGCGGTCGAATCTGGAGCCGGCTATGGAGATGAACAAGGGAACGTTGAGATTGAAAACCGGTCTGGCGGAAATGCTCAAAGGGGGCGTCATCATGGACGTCACCGATGACGATCAGGCCCGCATTGCCGAGGAGGCGGGGGCCGTCGCGGTGATGGCCCTGGAAAGAGTTCCGGCCGACATCCGCAAGGACGGCGGCGTGGCGCGCATGTCCGATCCATCGATGATCGAGAAGATCATGAAGGCAGTGTCGATTCCGGTCATGGCGAAGTGCCGCATCGGCCACTTCGCCGAGGCGCAGATTCTGGAAGCGCTGGGAGTCGACTACATCGACGAGAGCGAGGTTCTGACGCCCGCCGACGAGGCGTTCCACGTCGACAAACACGCCTTCAATGTGCCGTTCGTATGCGGCTGCCGCGATCTCGGCGAGGCGCTGCGCCGCATCGGCGAGGGCGCCGCTCTGCTCCGCACCAAGGGAGAAGCGGGGAGCGGCAACATCGTCGAAGCGGTGCGGCATGTGCGGGCGGTGACTTCCGCCATCCGCCGTCTCACCACCCTGCGGCCCGAGGAGCTGATGAGCGAAGCGAAGACGCTCGGCGCGCCCTACGAGCTGGTCCGCATGGTGGCGGAGAGCGGGCGGCTGCCGGTCCCCAATTTCGCCGCCGGCGGGGTTGCGATTCCGGCCGACGCTGCCCTGATGATGCAGCTCGGGGCCGAGGCGATCTTCGTCGGCTCCGGGATCTTCAAGTCGTCCGACCCGGCGCGCCGGGCGCGGGCGATCGTCCGGGCGACGACGCACTCCAAGGAGCCGAAGGCGGTGGCCGAAGCCTCGCGCGGCCTGGGAGAGGCGATGATCGGCATCGAGACCTCAAAGCTGCCGGAATCGGAGCTCCTGCAGGTCAGGGGATGGTGAGGCGCCCCGCAGTGCCGCGTCCTGACGGCGGGCCGTCCTCGCCGCGCCTCGGGGTGCTGGCGCTGCAGGGGAACTTTGCCGCGCACGCCGCGGTCTTCCGGCGAAACGGGGTGCAGCCGGGCGAGGTGCGGCACACGGCGGAGCTGTCCTCCCTCGAGGCGCTGGTCATCCCGGGGGGTGAGAGCACCACGCTGATCAATCTGATGCAGGACGAACCGTGGTTCGAGCGGCTGCGGGAGTTTCACCGGCGGGGCGGCGCCCTGTTCGGGACCTGCGCCGGTGCGATCCTGCTGTCACGGCGGATCCATGGACGCAGCCAGGCCAGCCTGGGGCTGCTCGATGCGGAGATCGAGCGCAACGCCTATGGCCGCCAGATCGATTCGTTCGAAGGGCACATCGACGCGCCGTCGCTCGGGACGCCGCTGCGCGCTGCGTTCATCCGGGCGCCCCGGTTCCGGGCCATCGGCCCCGAGGTCGAGGTCTTGGGGCGCTTCGAGGGCGAGCCGGTCCTCGTGCGCCAGGGCCGGATCGTGGCGGCGACCTTTCACGCGGAACTCACGGGAGACGATCGGCTTCATCGCTATTTCGTGGAGCTGACAGAGGGAGGTTGCGATGCAGATTTACCTGAATGGAAAGCTCGTGCCGAAGGCGGAGGCGCGGGTTTCCGTCTTTGATCACGGATTCCTCTACGGAGACGGGGTTTTCGAGGGGATCCGCGTGTACGACGGCAATGTCTTCCGGATGAAGGAGCACATCGGCCGTCTATACGAGTCGGCGAAAAGCATCGCCATGCAGATTCCCCTGACGTCTGATGGAATGACCGATGCGACGCTCGCGACGGTGGCCGCCAACGAGCAGCGCAACGCCTACATCCGTCTCGTGGTGTCGCGCGGGCCGGGAGACCTCGGCATCGACCCGGCGAAGTGCAGCGCGCCGACCGTGGTGATCATCGTCACCTCGATCGCTCTCTATCCACCCGAGTTCTACGAAAAGGGGATTGCCCTGGCGACCACCAGCGTGCGCCGCATTCCGATGCAGTGCCTCGATCCCCGCATCAAGTCATTGAACTACCTGAACAACATTCTGGCGATCATCGATGCGAAGAAGGCGGGCGCGCCCGAAGGGGTGATGCTCAACGTGCAGGGGCGCGTGGCGGAGTGCACCGCCGACAACATTTTCATCGTCAAGAACGGCCGGCTGAAGACGCCGCCCGAGCTGGAGGGTGCCCTCGGGGGGATCACCCGCGCGGCGGTTCTCGACATGGCGCGCAACGCCGACATCTCGTACACCGAGGCGCGGATGGGCCTGCACGACCTCTACAACGCGGATGAGTGCTTCCTCACCGGCACCGGGGCCGAGGTGATGCCGGTCAACGCCGTCGACGGAAGGCAGATCGGCGATGGCAAGCCGGGGAAAACGACCTTGAGGCTGCTGGCGGCGTTGCGCGATCTGCGCGTCAAGGACGGCATTCAGGTCGACTACAACGCTCCCGTTCAGTTGCCGCGGATGGCGTAGAGGGCCTCGTACGTTCTCAGGTAGAGGGTGCCGCCGGCGACGGCCAGCGACGCGGCGAGTTGCTCGTCGATGGTGTTCTGCGCCAGCAGTTCGTACGTGCGGCCTGTCCGCAGCACCGTCACCGTTCCGTCCATCCCCATCAGGTACAGCTTTCCGTCGGCCACGAGAGGCGAGCCGCGATGCCGGGCCCGGCTGGGGCGCTCTTCGTACAGCACCTCGCCGGTCTTCGCATCGAGGCAGATGACGATGCCGTTCTCGCGGGAGAGGTAGACCAGGCCATCATGAATGATCGGCGATGGAACATCGGGCGTTCCGCGAGCGAGCCGCCAGGTGAGGTGTTTCTTCGCCGCCGTGATGTCGCCCGCCGCACCGGACGGATCGAGCCCGAGGACCGGGCCGTTCTTGGCCGACGGGACGACGATCAGGCCGGGGACGGAGACCGGCGTCGCCACCAGACGAAGCATCGGGTTGTAGCTTTCCGCATCCTGAAGCCCGCCAACACGCCACTGCTCCTTCCCGTCAGCCAGCCGGTGAGCGGTGAGGTAGTCGGAGCCTTGAATGAGCAGCAGCTCCATGTCTCCGTCCCGATAGATGGTCGGAGAAGCGTACGAGTGGAGGCACTCGGCGCGGGCATCGGTGATGCGGATGTGCTTCCACACCTCGTCGCCGGTCTTTCCGTCGAACGCCAGGACGAGCTGCTGGTTGCTGTGCAGGGCCTGAACATAGAGGCGATCGCCGTCGAGCAACGGTGAGGAGGAATAGCCGTGGTACAGGCTGAATGGCTCGTAACGCTCCTGCAGATTGAGCCGCCAGAGTTCATTCCCGTCGAAGTCGAAGCTGGCAAGATGGCCGGTTCCCAGCAGGATCCAGATATTCTTCCCGTCGGTGACGGGCGACGGGGCCGCCATGTTCGATTCGCCCGACCGGATCACCCTGTTGCCGCCGTCGAGACGCCTCTTCCAGATTTCCTTTCCCCCGGTGCTGAGCGCCAGCAGGACGAGATCGTCCCCCGCGGCCGAGGTCAGGAAGATGCGATCGTCCCAGAGCACCGGGGTCGAGGGACCCGGTCCAGGGAGCGGGAAGCGCCACTTCACGTTGGTCGAGGAATCCCAGCGGGACGCCAGACCGGTCGCGTTGCTGATCCCGTTGCCATCCGGGCCTCGCCACTGCGGCCAGTTGCCGGCGGTTGCCGGGAGGCACCCCGCGGCCAGCGTCAGGCCGAGAAGAATTGCGCTGACGGTTCGATGGATCGGGTTCATGGCAAAGCATTTTAACCGTAAGCGGGTGTTCCGCACAGCGGTGATCTGTCTCCTGGTCGTTTCCGCCGCCCGGGCGGCCGACCGGCCGGAGACGGGCGAACGGCCGGCCATCGACATTCCGCGCCTCTCCCGGCCTCCGACCCTCGAGGCCTTCCTGAGCATGGAGCCGCGGGGCGACGTGGAGCGCTCGATGGTGAAGGTGGATGGGATGATCCAGCAGATTCCGACCGATGGCGCCGCGGCGAGCCAGTTGACCGAGATCTACCTCGGCTACGACGACGAGAACCTGCACGTCGTCTTCGTCGCCTTCGACGACGAGACCGCGAAGATCCGGGCCAACATGACGCGCCGGGAATCATTCTTCGGCGACGATCTGATCGAGATCATGATCGACACCTTCAACGACCAACGGCGGGCTTATGCGTTCATCGCCAACCCGTTCGGTATCCAGTGGGACGCCATCTGGCGGGAAGGGCAGCAATTCGACGATTCGTTCGACACGCTCTGGCACTCGGAAGGAACACTCACCCGGAGCGGCTACGTGGTCCGCATGGCGATCCCGTTCAAGAGCCTGCGTTTCCCCTCCATCGAGTCGCAGGAGTGGGGCGTGATCTTTGTGCGCGACATCCCGCGCAACAACGAGTCGGTGTTCTGGCCGCGGGTCTCGTCACGCATCGAGGGGCGGCTGAACCAGGCCGGCCTGATGCGCGGCCTGGAGCGGGTGTCGCCGGGGAAGAACCGGCAGTACATCCCCTATGCGACCGGTCGTTCCTCGAAGGTGCTGATCGATGAGGACGGAGTGGAGCCCGGCTACCTGCGGGACGACGAGTTCGACGTCGGGATCGACGCCAAGTTCATCTTCAAGGACGCCATCGTGCTCGATCTGACGGCGAATCCCGATTTCAGCGAGGTGGAGTCGGACTTGCCCCAGGTGACTGTCAACCAGCGCTTCGAGATCTTTTTCCCCGAGCGGCGACCGTTCTTCCTGGAGAACGCCGATTTCTTCCGCACCCCGATCAATCTGCTGTTCACGCGGCGCATCGTCGAGCCGCGAATCGGCAGCCGTCTGACCGGCAAGAACGGACCGTACAGCATCGGGGCGCTGATCATCGATGACGAGTCGCCGCAGGAGCTGGCCGACGGCGTCGACCTCGGTGGTGAGCGCGCCCGTTTCGGGATCGTGCGTCTGAGCCGCGACGTGCTCAACCAGTCGAACGTCGGCTTCATGTTCACCGATCGCGAGCTGAAGGACGGTCATAACCGGGTCGCCGGGATCGACGGTCGTTTCAAGCTGAACCCCAACTGGATCGCCGAGGCGCAGGCGGTCGCCAGCCGGACGCGCGAACAGGACGGAACCGAGCTGTCCGGTCCCGCCTACGACCTGCAGTTCAACCGCAGCGGACGAGTGTTCAACATGCACAACCACTACCACGACATCAGCGCCGGATTTCGCACCCAGACCGGGTTCGTGCGGCGGACCGACATCCGCGACATCCATACATTCCCCCAGTACCGTTTCTGGCCGGGGGGAGACAAGATGGTGAACTGGGGCCCGGACCTGTTCCTCGGACGCATCTACGATCACTCCGGCACGAGACTCGACCGGCGCATCAATCCGTCCGTCTCGTTCGAGTTCCAGCGGCAGACCAGCTTCGGCCTGTTCTACGAGAACGAGCGCGAGCGAGTCCGGCCGGAGGACTTCGAAGCCCTGACTGAGGACGTGGATTTCTCGCCCATCCAGTACGGAGCGTGGCTGAACACCCGCTTCATCGACGCCTTCAACCTGGAGTTTCGCGTCTTCGGCGGCACCGAGATCAACTTCGTCCCCCCCGACGGCGATCCGCCGGGCGAGGAGAACATCACCAGCGCCGACGTTGTGCTCACCCTGCGGCCGACCGGGCGCCTGCATATCGCCAACACCTATCTTCTCACCCGGCTTTCGGATCGGGAGGAGGGGGGGCGGATCTTCACCAACCAGATCTTCCGCTCGCAGTGGAACTACCAGTGGAACAGGCGGCTGACGCTGCGGCTCATCCTGCAGTACGACACCACGCTCATCGATCCGTCCCGCACCAGCCTGGAAGAGACGAAGAACTTCAACGCCGACCTCCTGTTCACCTACCTGGTCAACCCCTGGACCGCCCTCTTCGTCGGGAGCAACGGGAATTTTCAGAACCTCGATCTGAACGAGAACCAGGCGGGCAACACGCTGACGCGCACCGACGACGATTTTCTCAACGACTCGCGGCAGTTCTTTGTCAAGTTCTCCTACCTGTTCCGGCCCTGAGCCACGCCCGTCGCGGCGGCCAGCTAGCTGACCGATCTGGCCCCGGCGCTGTCGCCAGCGAGTTGGTCGTGCAGCCAAGCTGTGGGAAATAAAATGGCCCGAAATGACCGAATTGTGTCCATAAAATACCTTATTATATGGATTTGTTCATAGTAAAATCTGACCCGAATATGCCGTTCGAGAGCTGGGTGAGAGAATGAATCAGGTTGTTTTTCTGGTCCTTCCACACGTTCACGTCCTCGATCTCGCCGGTCCGGCGCAGGTGTTCCACGAAGCGAACGGGTTCGGCGCCGACTACCGGCTGCGGTTCTGCGCCATGGAGCCGCGGCTGCGCATGGCGCAGGGACTGACCATCGCCGACCTCGAGCCGCTGCCTGAAGTCGGTCCGGACGACATGGTCGTCGTCCCCGGCATCGACTCGTCGACCCTGGACGATCTCAAGGATGTGCCCTCCGCCTGGCTCCGGGGTGCGCATCAGGCAGGAGCGCGAATCGCCTCGATCTGCAGCGCCGCCTTCGTCCTGGCGCACGCCGGCCTGCTCGACGGTCGCGATTGCACCACCCACTGGAAAGTGACCGAGCGGCTCGAGCGGCGCTACCCGGCCGCCCGCGTGATCCGGAACCGGCTGTTCGTGCAGGACGGCAGCGTGATCACCAGCGCCGGAGTGGCGTCCGGAATCGACATGGCGCTGGCGCTGGTCGAGGACGACTGCGGGCCGCAGACGGCGGCGCAGGTCGCTCGGGAGATCGTCGTCTACCTCCGGCGCGAGGGTGGCTGCGAGCAGACCAGCATCTACTTGAGATTCCGCACCCACATGAATCCGGGCGTGCACCGGGTCCAGGACTGGTTGATCGCGCACCCCGACCGTTGCCCGTCGCTGGACGACATGGCGAAGGTCGCCGGTATGAGCCGCCGCAACCTGACGCGCGCCTTCCGGCAGGCGACCGGCATCACCCTGAAGCATTTTGCCAACGAGCTGAAACTGGAGGTAGCGGCCAACCTCCTCCACGACCCTGGCATGACCATCGAAACGGTCGCCTCCCGGTGCGGCTTTAAGGATGCGAGGCAACTGCGCCGGCTCTGCCGGAACAATCTCGGACTCAGTCCCTCGGCCTGGAAAGATGGCCTGGAAAGGAGAGATGCGCGATGACGAAAAGAACGACATGGTACGGGCGACTGGCGACAGTGGCGATCCCGGTCCTCTGCGTGCTGGCTGTTTCCGGAGCCGGTGTGACGCGGGCGAAGAGCAATTCGATCAACAACGTCGCCATCCTGATCTTCGACGGCGTGCAGATTATCGACTACACGGGACCGTACGAGGTGTTTGGCCAGGCCGGCTTCGATGTTTTCACCGTATCGCCCACCGGTGAAACGATCACTACCAACATGGGGATGAGCGTCAACCCGACCTACGGTATCGCCGACAGCCCCGAGGCCGATATCGTCCTCGTGCCGGGCGGATCGGTGCAGGCAACCTACGAGAACCCGAAGGTGATCGAATGGCTGAAGGAGCGGTCGGCCGCCGCGGAGCATGTCCTGACCGTCTGCAACGGGGCGTTCATCCTGGCGAAGACCGGCCTGCTCGACGGCAAGAGCGCCACCACCTTCTACGGCCTGATCGACTCGCTGAGGGAGTTCGCGCCGAAGGTCAATGTGGTCAACGATCAGCGCTACGTCGACAACGGCAAGATCGTCACCTCGGCCGGCCTGTCGTCGGGGATCGACGCCTCGCTCTACCTCGTCTCCAAGGTCAGGGGGATGAGAAAGGCGGAGGCGGTCGCCCTCAACATGGAATACGACTGGCGGCCCGGCTCGACCTACGCGCGCGGCGCCTTCGCCGACATGAAGATGCCGGACATCGACTTCCCGGATGGAGTCAGGCTGCGGACCGTCGAGGCGACGGGAGACCGCGATCGCTGGGAGGCCCACTTTTCGGTGGAGGGAAAGCTGCCGGCGGCCGAGGTGCTGGCGCATATGAACGCCGAACTGGCGAAGCTCGACAACTGGAAACGGATCGACGTGAAGCAAGCAGCGAGCGACGGGAGGTCGACCTGGAATTTCACCGACGATGAGGGGGGCCGCTGGCTCTGCGAGATCTTCCTGGGCCCGGCGGGCGCGGCGAACCAGGGTCCGACCGTTGCCTACACGCTGCGGCGCGCCGAGGGCGGGGATACTGTCCCTCCTACATAATGCTGTCCGCGTTGAAGTCATTGAACTTATATCCGCGCCAGTGCACCATAGGTTCCATGATTTCA